>NZ_JBFHFD010000895.1:0-2715 GCF_041583735.1 Novipirellula sp. | reverse complement strand
GCAATAACGATCATGGCGACGCAATCGCCGGCCCACTTGTTCGGTCAATCGCAACAGGATCGCCTGTAAAACTTCGCGATCGGTGACATCCGCGTGAAAGGTGGTCTCGTGCGAAATGGACTTGGCTTCGCGGTCGGGAACCACCGCACGATCGTCTCGTCCCCAGGCCAGTGCGTACAAATGGTTGGCTGAGGTTTGCCCCATCATTCGCGCCAGTTGGTCAAGATCGGCATGGCGTAGATCCGAAACGCGATAGATCCCGATTTGCCCTAACCGTTCTTCGGCCCGCTTGCCAACTCCCCAAATTTTGTCGATCGGTAGCGGATCAAGAAAATCGTGAACCTTGTCGGATTCGACCACCGTGAATCCTCGCGGTTTCGCGTGACCACTGGCGACTTTCGCGAGAAACTTGTTCGGCGCGACTCCGACCGACGCATTCAACCCCAATTCAGCAGCAATCGCATGTTGTATTTGCTGGCCGATCTCGACCGCCGAACCAAACAACGCTTGGCATCCCGTCACGTCCAAGAAGGCCTCATCGAGCGACAGTGGTTCGACCAGCGGCGTGTAACGATTGAAAATTTCGCGAATTTGACGCGAGATTGCTGCGTAAACTTCCATGCGAACGGGAACAACGACGAGACGGCCGCACCGCTGGAGTGCCGTTTTCATCGGCATTGCACTGTACACGCCAAAATGACGTGCTTCGTAACTGGCAGCCGCCACCACCCCCCGGCCCGTCTCACTGCCACCGACCACGATCGGTTGGCCGCGAAGCGACGGGTTATCGCGTTGTTCCACCGACGCATAAAACGCGTCCATGTCGATATGCAAAATCATGCGGCACAGTGTCATGCGGCACAGTGTAACGGAGTCATGCGGCACAGTGTAACGGATCGAGGACACGGATCGAGCCCATCTTGTATTGCACACGTGAGGTCGGTTCCAATACGCACAATGCCCCGGGACCAGCCCCGCGGGGGCGACTCGGAGCGAATGGCACATGTGAGGAAACGTTACGGTGGAATTTGACCAACTGACTCACTTTTTAAAGATCGCTCAAACTGAAAATATCACTCGAGCGGCCGAGGAGCTTGGGTTGTCTCAGCCCGCCGTCAGTCGTTCGCTTCAGCGATTGGAAGAGGAAATCGGCCAACCCCTTTTCGAGCGTCAATCACGCAAAATGGTGCTTACCGATGCGGGGGAGTTGTTGGTCAGCCGCGCTCGCCAAATCATGTCAATCATCGATGACACCCTCAGCGAAATCACGGATGACGGTCAATCGGGGCGAATTCGTTTGGGGGCCATTCCCACGATCGCGCCGTATTTCCTGCCTGGATTGTTACAGCATTTCACGTCCGAGTTCCCAAAAGCGAGGTTACTTGTCCAAGAAGAGCCGACGCAAAGTTTGTTGCAGCGGTTGACACAAGGTGAATTGGATCTGGCGATACTAGCGCTGCCGATTCCGGCCAAGTATCTCGAGATCGACACTTTGTTTGAAGAGGAGTTGCTACTTGTCATGCCACAAGGACATCCGCTGAGCCAGAAAAAACAAATCAAATTGGCCGATATTCAAACGCTGCCCTTTGTATTGCTCGACGAAGCTCACTGTCTGTCGGACAATATTGTTTCATTCTGTCGTCAGCGTTCGTTTCAACCGGTTTCGATGGAAAAAACAAGCCAGTTGACCATGGTGCAAGAGCTTGTCACGCTCGGACATGGCATTTCGATGGTACCAGCGATGGCGCGAGCGATCGACAAAAGTGATCGGCGACTGTATCGATCGTTAGCCAGCCCGAAACCGATGCGAACGATTGCCGCAGTGTGGAACCCCTATCGATTCCAGAGCAAATTGCTGCAGGCATTCCGCAAGACAATGCATCATTATTCGGCCACGTTCAAGGCGAAACCAAGGCCAGACTAAGTGACCTCGGTGGAAAACCAGCTAACACCTCACGGATATGCATCACCTGTCAACGTCGATCTCTTTCCGATTGACGCGAGCGGATTGATTGCTTGATCCTTAGACGCGCATCCAATGGAAGTTTTGCGGCTTCGCCCTCACGGTTTTCGCTGAAATCAACGGTATGCTGCTGCATTTGTTCATGCAAATAAATAACGTCGCGGCGGAAACTCGAACACAGACGGCACAATCGCAAGTGCATCCAAAGCTCCATCCGTTTTCGCCATGGCAATGGAGATTCGATTGAATCCGAAATGAGTTTCGATATCTCTTTGCAGCTCCGCATGAAATCGACTTTCACTTAGCCTTGTTCTAAATGCCATCGACTTTTCATGCAGTTTGCCAGCCGCAAACGGGCTCGATGTAGTAAGACCCACAGGTTAGACGGACTGATCGACATTTTCTTACAAATTTCTTTTGTCCCAAGTTCGTCCATCTCTCGAAGCGTGAACGCATCGGCTTGTCCGACCGGAAGCTCTGCCAAACAGGTGCGAAGAATTGGCCAGAATTCCTCTCGCTCGATTGATTCAAGCGGTTGTTGGAGCGTCGAGTGGGTATTTCGTCGCCAATTGCCCTTTCGGTCAAACATACGGTCAAGCGGATCGCCACCATCCTCTTCGATCAATTGGGTCGTCCGGCTGCGGGCACGAACCAAATCGATAATCTTGCGTTTCAGGATTCCTAGTAACCAGCCTTGTTCCGAGCCTTGGCCTGAAAACTGCTTGATATGCTCAATCCCCGCGAGAAAAGTT
>NZ_JBFHFD010000894.1:0-2733 GCF_041583735.1 Novipirellula sp. | reverse complement strand
GGCGGGATCGATTGGATATAGCCGGCAACTGGCTCGGCTCCGCCACACGCACGCGGAGTTGCGCGCGCAGGTGGGATTGTTAGAGGTCGAAGATCCGACGAAGGTGGGCATCGCGTCTGTTTCTTACTTGCAGGAGGATATCCCGCCGGGGGTGGACCAAGCGTATGTGTGGCAATACCGCATCCACATTCCGGCGAACTATGGTCCGCGTTATAAAACTCAGCGTGGATTGGTGACGGCGGATTCGCCACGCGGCCGTGGCAGTTCGGGTGGAAGTTATAGCGGTTCAAATTCCCAAGCCGAGGAAGTGCTTTTGACGATCGCACTGATTCACGCCGACGGCAAATGGATGTTCTGTCGCACGACCGGAGGCAGTTCCAGTACGGCGACCATGCCCGACGAATTTGCAATCGATGCACTTGAGGATCTCGTCATCGACGTGCCGGTAACGCCCGAACAAGCCACCCGTACTTTTGAAATCGACGAGGCAATCTGTTTGTTTCGACTGCGTGAAAAGAGTCTTGCCAAGAAGCGAAATGGCGAGCCCGAGGTCGACTTGTATCAAGGATTGGCGGTCTACCTCTACAGCGACGAACACAGCGACGCCTTTGACGCTTGGGCTCGTGGAAAGGCCGAATCGATGCAGGAAGCCATGCCATGAACCGATCCGATTTGTGCACGCAGGTGCAATCACATGAGTCGACTGGCAGCGAACCGGCGGCAGCTGCGACAGTTAATCGCCGATGGATGCGATTTGGGTTACTCGAGTTACTGTTGTTGACCACGGTGGTCGCGACGTGGTTGCCCGTTATCTTTGCTCGGCGTCAAATTCCGATGCTCGAGTCCGAGATCGAGACGATGCGGTATGCGACTACTCAATTGATCATTCTTGACGACCAGAAACTAAATGTTCGCTCGCTGCCAAGCATTTGGAACCATATCAACAGTTGGCGATACCATGTGCCCGCAGACGCCGATTTGGAATTGAGGTTGGCGACCGAATTAATCAATCGGGTGGGGTTTCCCGCAGATTACAAAGCCGTCGCCTTGCCCGACGGAGAACATGTGATTCATTTAAAGTGTACGAAGGACGCCGCGGGGCACCACAGTGAAGTGTTCATTGATGACGAGTTGGTGTTACAGCAACATCATCCTGTGACGTGGCTTGAGTCCTATGGCAGTTCAAGTACTGGCAGCGTCTCACGTCAATCGAAGGCGTATCCATTGGACGAGCCGCTCAAGATCAAGGTACAACGTTACTCGCTCAAGCATCCGCTGAAGAAGTACGGATCGATGGACGTGCCCGACGTCTACGACAGTAAAGGGAATTGTCTCTGGATTTCGCCTGCGTCTACTGTTCCCACGCCATCGCCTCGGTTCTACCTGCCGCAGGAGCGGCACGGGCACGAAGGCATCGGGCATCGCGAAGGGATCAAGGTGGTCCGAGCCCATCGATCGAACTTGGTTGGATTGATTGGCATCGTGCCGTCGCTGCGTTCGGTCATGGGGGACGAACGAGGAGGGTACCCGTATTGTCCCCTGGGCATCTCGGTCCGCCCTATCCTGGACCGCGAAGTGTCCGCAGCTGAAATCCCCGAAGTCCAAGCAAATCTTTCGGATGGGATTCCTGTTTCACTGCGGGAATCGATCGTCCCGCCCACGCAATACGACGAAAGCTATTCGCGTGAATTGATTAGCGAGAATGCGATTCAGCAAGATGGTAGGACGATGCGTATCTTTGCGCACTTTAAACCTTTTCCGACGGGGGCCAAACCGATTGTGGAAATCATCTTCGATGCGGCCCACCCCGATCGGGTCGGCTTTCTGCCCCACGCCGCTCCTGATAGCCCACCGATGAAAGCGTGCCAATTGGTGACGCGTTTTGATGCAAAATTTCATTGGCGTGAAATCGAAATGATGGCTGATGCTCAGGACGTTGCTGGCGGTTCGAGCAGTGCGTTGCGTGAACCACTTTCCGCGTTCTATCCCGAAATCGATTTTGCAACGCTTGCAGGTGACCGCGGGGCGGTTGCCGCACCGTTTGGATGGCGAAGGTTACCGGCAAATCGGTTGCCGCGAGTCGCTGTGCCCGAAAGTCAACGCGAAATGACGCGATTAAGTTTGACGACGGATGTTGCCGACTCAACAAAGTTAACGTACCCCGCAGGTTTGAGTCGGCAATGGCAATACGAAGGCATTCCGAATCGGCAAATTTGGTGGCTGCCAACCGCCGATGTCCAACAGCAAGACGGGATTAAGGTTGAGATTCAGGGCGGAGCCGAATACCCGCAAACCTCGCTCCCCATTCCCGGCGGCCCTGCGATTCAGAATGTTCGCATCACGGTGCCGATGCCAGCGAAGAGCCCCGTATGGCTAGAGATCGCCACAGAGCCAGAAGTCAACTAAAAGCTACTCTCAACACAGGGACATAGCACTTTATTGGCGTGAATGTCTGTACTCTCATAAAAGGGACATAGCACTTTGTCGGAGTAGTTTCCTGCACCCTGATAGACTGGGCATTGGCAAATCGGCGAATTTTTGGCGAAGTTCGACTTCAATCCGATGCAATTCGCGTCTTCACTAACGCTGCGAAGCGAGAACGTTGGTGATCGGGCGCAGCATCATCTATCGGAGAGGAGTGTCTGCTCGCTGCAACAAAAAGAGAAAGAGGCAAGTGCCCGCTAAGCCTGCGTGGTCAGCAGTTCGCGTGCCCGTCGCCGCAAATGATAGCGG
>NZ_JBFHFD010000893.1:0-2733 GCF_041583735.1 Novipirellula sp. | reverse complement strand
GCTATCCCGGTTGGTGGAGAAACGCACGGCTGAAAGCTATGCGGACCAGATCCCCACGGTTGAAGACCTTCAGGATATCGTGGAAGCCGTGCTGATGGAGAGCGGGCATATTAAAACCGCTCGCGCCTACATCCTGTACCGGCAAAAGCGCACCGAAGTGCGCGAAGCCAAACGTGGCGCTGTCGAGGCGACCGATAATATTCCCTATAAGCTCATCTACGAGGTGCTGCGCTGGAACATCGAGCATGGCTGTGAGTCTGTGGAAGGCATAAACCGGATTATCGAAGAGGGGGCCTATCCGGAACTGGTGATGGCCTGCGAGCAAAGATATGCCAATGAATGCAGGGCCGCGAGCAAGCGCATGTTGGATCATGGCGATGGAGTCCGACTCATCATTGTTGCGGGCCCTTCGTCATCCGGCAAAACCACAACGACCATCAAGATTGAAGAGCAATTGTCGACCCAGGGAAAAAAGCTGAAGGCCATTAATGTCGACAACTATTTCTTTGATCTCGAAATGCACCCGAAGGATGAATTCGGCGACTACGACTATGAGACCCCGCAGGCGTTGGATATTGAGCTGATTAACGATCACCTCGAACAGCTGCTGGACGGCAAAAAGGTCAAGACGCCGCACTATGATTTTCATTCAGGCAAGCGCACGCTCAATGTCCATGAGATGCAGCTGGAAGAGGATGAAATACTATTGATGGATTGCCTGCACGGGCTCTACTCCGATATGACGCGGAGCGTGCCAGACGCGCATAAGTTCCGGCTCTATATCGAAACACTCGGGCAGTTGCGAACGGATGAAGATGAATTCATGCGCTGGGCGGATCATCGTCTGATGCGGCGCATGATTCGCGACAGCTGGAGCCGGAACCACGGCGTCATGGAGACATTGACCCATTGGCACTACGTTCGCAAAAGTGAACTGCAATACATCATTCCGTTCATTGGAAATGTGGACTTTGTGGTCAACAGTGCCATGCCGTATGAGTTTCCGGTGCTGAAGACCAAGCTGTTTCACTATTTCCCCGAAGCGATCGAGCGCTACCGAAACGATTTCAAGCGGCAGGATGCCTATCTTCGGGCCCAGCGCGTGATGCAGTTGCTTGGTCCGCTCGATCTGAGTTGTCATGATTTGTTCGTGAGGGGTTCGGCCCAGCACCTCGCGAAAACGACGTTCCAATTGCCGCCGCGACAGCGATGTTGATTGGGTGACATCGTTGACGTTAATCCCGTCACAAGCGTGAAGACGAATGAATCGGCAAACTTTCGCAAGTTCGATATCATCGACTGCGACCACTTCGGTCGACAAACGCTCGGAAACTGCCGTGGGCGGGATGAACTCGATCTCGGATTCGGGTTGCAACCCGTTCAGCATTTCGTGCAGCAGTTCTGCGGCACGATAACCGACCCGCGATGCATCCGGCCGAACGCTGGTCAGAGGTGGATCGCACATCAAACAAATCGCGTCATCATCATCGACACCGATGACACCAATGTCATCAGGAACGGCGATATCGACTTTGCGGCATGCGTTGAGCACCTGTTGTCCGCGGATGTCGTTACAAACGAACAAACCAGTGGGACGCTGCAGCGTCCGTAGCCACTCGGACATCCGCTCCATGTCTTTGACATCGGCGCGTTCGAGTCCCATCAGCGGAGTGCCTGGCTTTCCTTCGGATTGATAGAACTCGAACGGACAGCCCGCCTGGGTGACGAGTTCGCGAAAATAGTTCAGCCGTGTTTCGGAATAGGATGCAAACCGAAACCCACAAAACGCAAAGCGACGAAATCCGCGATTCCAAAGATGTTCGAGCGCCAATTCGGCAACACGGCGATTGTCGGTTTCGACTTGGGGAACGCCTGTAAATTTTCGATTGCAGCGAACATCGACCATCGGCACATTCAATTTTCGCAGCGGCTCGATCGTATGCGTATCGACGCGAGCAATCACGCCATCGATCCGCGTGTTGGTCATCCAATCCGGCATCGCCGAATCGAGCAACATCTCTTCGTGCAGCAGCGACCAATTGACTTGCGTTCGAGCGAAATGGGAAACTCCACGAAGCAATTCCCGCCCGTAGGCACGAGACGCCTCGACAAGGAGAGCGATTTGAGGGCGTAATTTCTGCTTCATAAGGGTTAATCTGTGCTCCAGCATTGACGCAAAACATTAACGATCTGTCGCGTATCGTTATTGTAGCAAGATTGATCGCCGGTATTATTAGCTTTAGAATCAAGGACGCACGGGCTGAGCCGGTCGTGTCATCGTGCCCCGAGTCGCTCGCGGCGAACCGCGTCCCGTGTTGTCACGCCGCAGGGTGTTTGGCCGGTGCGGCAGCGAATCTCACAGAGACGTTTGGTGACTTGAATGCCGATAGCGGAGTGCGTGGCGATTTTCGCCGCCTGAAATAAGGTTCGCGTGGCACCACTTCAGTCAATCAAATCATAGTCAAGACAAACTCCGTTCGCTGGCACTACGGACAGAATCACGTTCAAATTCATTTCTGGGCACTTCGCCGAGCCAGCTTCACACCCCCTACAAAACCCTACACCTCCAAGTCTCTACACAAAGGATTTTTCGATGGCGGACATCACTACCGTTTGGCAAGGCGAGCTACCTAAAATCGGTATCCGCCCCACGATCGATGGACGATTGGGGGGAGTGCGTGAATCGCTTGAAGAGCAAACGCAAGCCTTGGCTCAACGCGTCAAAACGCTGCT
>NZ_JBFHFD010000892.1:0-2733 GCF_041583735.1 Novipirellula sp. | reverse complement strand
CCGGCGGCGTGGACACTTAACGTTCGCAATTCACCGAGCGCCCCATCCTCTTCGTTCGGAGCCTGTTTCAGCGCGATCGCACTGAGGGCATGAACGGCCCGGTCGACCGTTTCCAGATCGCCGAACTTCATCGCCTCGACCAACAGCGTGACCGAATTGGGCCCCGCATCAATCAACTTTTGTGTCGCGAGTTTTCGGCGGTGAAATTGGTCGTTACTAAGTTGCTCGACCCAGTAGGAGAGCGGTTTCGCATCAGGCGATGCCGAGGGGGTGGTGTCGGGGGGGGAGGCAGGTTTTTCCGCGGTTGGATCGGTTGCCGGATCGGTTTGCCCAGGCGAGGAAACGGCCCACGACCATGACAAAACTAGCGAAATCAGCAATCTCAATGCAATTTGGTTCATTCGATGACACTTCCCATGCGGACCCGAATCATGACTCTTGTATGGTACTGGGTTAGGTCGCCGCGCGTCAGCCCTAGGTTTGCCTCGGTCGTGGTTGCGACCACCCGCCCGCAGCTTCGGGGGCCATTCTTAGCCGACGGGCTAGTCGCATGCCATCGACTCTGACACTCGAGCGGGTGGTTTTTATAGCGGAGCGGCGGTTTCCGCTGTTATCGACTCGCCGGTGGTCCGAATTTTCTGACAAACTCGCAGGCGGCTTCCCACGCCACGTCGTCACGGCATTGGCCTCGCGAGACCAGATGGTACATGTCGGAACCTTTGATTTTTAGCAGAATCATGTTTCCGGTGATCTCCGTGGCCTCGAACAGCGTCCAATTGGCTTTGGATTGACCGGTGGTCGCCATGCTGAATTGCCCCGCGTCGTCGAACCACCCCGAAGACATCAGCAACGGTTCGGTGTTACTGAGCGACGCACGGCGGGCGTTGATTACCGAGCGAGCCGGTTTGCTGAGCACGAACAGCAACACTAGTCCCACAATAATCCCGAACCAAGTGAACCCCGCAAAGTAGAACCAAGCCACAATCAGACTGACAGCGAAGAAGCCAAACAGCAACGTGAATCGTATCAGACCGAGTCGCCATTTTCGCCCCAACACGGTGTCTTGGATGTCGCCAGCATAGATCCCACCGGCAAAAAAAGCCGCGTTCTCAGTTGGGCTGCAAACCGGGACATCTTCCGCCAGCACTTGTCGTCGAGGGTCGATGATTTGAATCGGACACGGAGGCCGCAGTTCGCTCAGACGTTGGGCAAGCATCATGGCACGGTTGCGATCGGCGAATGCACGCAGCGGCAGGACGTCAAATTGCATCTGCGTTGCATCAAAGCAAAGTGTCAAAGTGTTGCGACTGCGGCCGACGCTGACCAAATATTCCATTTTCATCCAACGCGTTTGATCAGCGTGGGCGATCATCATCATGTCGCGATCAATGTAGCCGTGGATTGGGCCACAGCGATGTGCATTCAAGTTCACCGCGCGGCGGAGGGCTCGATAACGGACCACCAATAATGCTGCGGTTATGACAATCGGGATCGATAACAGCAACGCGACCGTGGAATTGGGAGACGCAACCAGGCTGAGAAAGCCGATGTAAAAGCAAAAAAAGATGACAATCGACGCCAACGTCCGCATGCTGACCAAATCGGTGCGAATGTTGGTTCGGGCAATGCCGTCGCGAATGTCCCTGCGAGTCAATTCGGTCTGAAACTCGAGTCGCTCGAAAGTCTGCAAGGCATCCCCGATCGCCAACGGGTTCTCGACCGCCGGATCGCTGCGTGGAGGTTCGTACGGATTGATGGACGCGTTAGAAATGTGCAAACCGTTTGAAGTCAATGGGACGAAAGTGAGAGATCGCGTCGGGCGACGCCCTGCCTTGATTTTATCATGTCGTCAACAAAGAAATCGCACGATGTTCGGCGGCGGATTGATAACATGCGTCGACCAGTGCCATGGTCCGCAAATTATCGACTCCGCTCATGGCTGGCTCGCGTCCCGACTCCAACGCAACGAGCAACTCTGCCATTGGCCCGGCAAACGCGTCCGGAAACCAGACCTCGTTCCAACGCGGACAGTGCCACTGACTCGATTCAGTCGTGGTGTAATCGATCGTGCTCGGTGCTCGCTCGGGGTAACGTGGCCATCCAATCGTGCCTCGTGCCATTCCCTTGGTGCCTTCGACTCGCCAGCGGATCCCAAGGTCCTCGGCAGCTCCTTCGCGAGCCGGTCCCGACCAGACATCGTCGCAAATCATGCATCGCAATCCGCTGGCGTATTCCAGAATGTACAGTCCGATGCCATCGACGTGCGCGAATTCGGTCCGTGGGTCGGTTCGGAAACTGGCGAAGACTCGCTCGGGTTCGCCAAACCAATATCGCATCGTGTCGAGATGATGAATCGACATGATCCGGCACGTCATCCACCCCTGACGCGACTGCCACGGCATCCAGTGAGGAATCGCTCGCATCTCGATTGTCGCCAGCACCGGTTCCCCCATCATCCCACGATCCATCGCAGATTTACAGGCCCGAACCGATTGGTCGTAACGCATGTTCTGGTTCACGCAAAGCGTGATACCCGCCTCGGCACACAACTGCACAATCCGCCGTGAATCCGCAGAGTTGCCTGCAAGCGGCTTTTGCGCAAGGATGCCACGGATATGCGAATGACGAACGACGTCTCGTACGATGTCCAATTGCACGTCGGGCGGGACCGCGATATCGACCACTTCGATCCGCGTGTCCTCGAGCATCCGCTGATAGCAGTCGTAAGCCGAT
>NZ_JBFHFD010000891.1:0-2734 GCF_041583735.1 Novipirellula sp. | reverse complement strand
TTCCAATTGATCCAGCGGAGTTTCGTTTAGCGTTTGGCAAAGTTCGATGAGTGCTTTCCAAGCCTTTTTGCCATCGTTGGACTTCATCTCGAACCGTGATTTGTATTCGTCGAGATCCGTGCCGAGATATCGCAGCCCTCCATCGGCGCCCGGGTTCCCACTGACTTTCCAACGCGTCCCCTTCGCGTCACCAAAGTTTTCCTGCAAAAAGAGTTTGTCGAATTGTTGGACGCTGACGTACAACCCCCAGCTTTCACCATTGATCACGACGTGCACAAAGTTCGCTTTGGGCGTAGGGATATAATCGCGAGCGATATGGGAATAGACGACCGAGCTCATCATCGACGGATCGCCGTGACAATTCAACAGGTTCAGTGTTTTGTAGCCATACAGTCGTTGATCTTCATCCGCCATATCGAGCGAGACGTTCAAGGGACGTTTGCTGCCGCGAGACACATGGCCATACGACGACATCCCGCGAAAATGGACGCCCACGTTGGGATAGACTTTGCCATCGACTTGCATCTGAGCTGCGACGTCGACATCGGTTCCATGGAAATCTTCGAGTTCCATTTCCCAGTCTTCGTTTTCAAATTCCAGGAACACGGTACGCAAGACCGTGGTGTCATAGAGAGGTTTGTCGGGGTAATTCGCAACGTCCGCAGGGGAGACCTGCGGTCCAGGGGTGCCAGGTTCGGTTGCGGGGCCACGTCCACGCATTCCTCCGGGACCACGCATCCCGCCAGGCCCACCTGCGCCGGGTGCCTGTCGGTTTGCAGCGGATGCGGTGTCTTGTTGAATGCTTTTGCGAGCAACGGATCGCTCGGAATGATCGAGCCATCCATTTTCGTCTTGATCAAATTGGTCCAACAATTTGCGTTCTTCGCGATTGGGACCACCCGGACCACCGGGACCTCGCATGCCGGGGCCTCGCATGCCGGGGCCGCCGGAGCCGAAGTCCAACGAACCTGGGGGCTGCGCGTATGCGATAACGCCGAGCACCAAGCCGGTGCACGCAACTAAACAAGCAGGGACAAGTAATCGCTTCATGAGGATAGGTTCCTGGGCTGTGAGAAAAATTTATCGGCCTTGACGAAGTTCGACACTCTGGACGCCTTCGATCAGATTCAATTGGTTGATTAAGTCCGTGGGTTTGGCATCGGGTAGCAAACGAACGCGGTAGTTCAGATCGAGTGACGCACCTTGTTTACTGGTTCCTCCAGACGTCAATTCAACCTTGCTAAGCAACCGTTCAAAAACGCTTCCGAGCATCGTTTCGGGGTCGCGTCCGATTCCCAGTCGAATCGACAATCGGGCGTCACCGGCAAATCCGTTTTCGCTTCCTTGCCGTGGTCGGACCAAAAATGCGGCGATTCCGGTCACCGCCATGCCAACGATGGCGACAATCAAACGATCCGCACCCACGGCCATCCCCACCAAAACGGCAAAGATGACAAAGGTGATGTCATGGGTGTCTTCGACCACCGTGCGAAAGCGAACGATCGACAAGGCGCCAACCAATCCGAAGGCCCAGGCGACGTTTTGGCCAATCACCAACGGCAACATCGCGCATAAGATCGCCAACAGCACCAGCGTTGCGGGAAAGGTCGGCATGATCTTGTCGCTCGGCCGCACCCAGCGATAGATTCCAGCGATCGTACAACCACATAGAAACGCCACGACCAAGCGGACCGCCATCTGCAACGCCGTGCTCTGATCCGGTGTCCCCACCGCTTCGGTTAACCAAATTGGCATGTCGCCACCTCCTCTGCAGACGCGGTTTCCGCCAATTGCGGCGCGGTTAATTTCGTTTGGGTGACTTTTGGTTCGGTTGCTTTGGGGTCGGCGACTTTGTGTTCGGTGGAATGTAGCGAACGGTACATCGCCGCACATTGATCCACTGGGCAACACAAAACACACTCCCGATACATCGACGTCGGGTTGGGCAGCAGCGCAAATTCATAGATCAGTGATTTAAAAATAGCAGGGAGCGAAACAGAATACTTCATCCGCACCAAATGCATTGGGATTGGGGTGGATGGGTTTTGGTCGGGATTGACCAAGTCGGAAAACACTTGGCAGCGGATATTTCGGTCGATGGTCAAACGAAGCGGGCCCTCGATCGAATCCGCATTGAATGCGAGTCGGTCGAATCGGACGTTCAAGCTTCGCCGCAGTCCCCGTTTGATGATGTTTTTATGGAACCAAGTCGCTTCCCATGTTTTGTCCGCGACGTTCAACTCGAGTCGTTTTAGTTCGCTCGACGGGACGATGCTGCGGCGCAGTTTGGTCGTCTGTTTCTCACGCCGCTGTTGCTCGAGGAACACGTCCCAAGCATGGTCGATACGGCGCACCCGATAAATCGTTTTGTCGATGGTTTTGGCTTTTGTTTTCGTTTTCGTTTTGGCCGGACGATGCCAATTTTCGGTGTCATAAAACAGGTCGCTGACGTCGTTGGAAGCCGGAGGATCCATCCGGCGGGAAGCCGATTCGATCAAGGCCGCCGCGGCGACGTCATCCAGGACGAAGGTGCGCTCGTAACGGGGAAGGAATTTCAATTTCTGTCTCTCTGGGGGGCGTGCTCATCGGACTCGTTGCGAAGCGTCATTTCGGCTTTCCGATTCGGTGGCATCTAGACATGCGTCAAAACACCCCCCCCTGGGCCAAATTTTTTTAACGAATGTCGGTCCGCCTCGACTCGATGAGCCCCTTTTGAAGAAAGGGGACCACGAGG
>NZ_JBFHFD010000890.1:0-2736 GCF_041583735.1 Novipirellula sp. | reverse complement strand
GCCGTGACGTATTGGCGATCCATTCCGTCTTGAATCAGCACGAGGCGATCGTGGAAGATAAACGGTGAACTGCCGGGACCGACCCCGTGTTCTAGCGGCAGCGTGCGACTCCATACGATCTGGCGGTTCGTTCGATCGACGCAAAACGTTCCAAAGGTTCCAAAGTGGCAATAGATATGTTCACCATCAATCACCGGCGTCGGCGAGGCGTAGCTGTTGAGCGAATGAATCGGATCGGGAGCCTCGATTTCCGCGAGGTCAATCGTGTGATGAAGTTTGCCGGACGCGAAATCGACCGCCAGCAGTTTCAGTGAGATCGACTTGGCGATTGCAACCTGATTGAACTTCTTTGCCTCAATGTCTTTTTGCTTGAGTAACGCGATTCGTTCATCCTCGCTGGGGATGTTCTCGATTGCGGTGGTCAACCAAATCGTGCCATCGGCGATCACAGGGGACGACCACGCTTTTCCAGGAAGCTCTGTCTTCCAGGTCACGTTTTCGGTTTCACCAAAGTGCAGCGGAATCGATTGGCCGCTGACGATGCCGTCCCCCGACGCACCCCGGAATTGCGGCCAAGGTGAATCGGCAAATGCAGTGGTCAGATGTGTCGATGTGATCAAGGCGATGGCAAGCATGCCATGCGAGGCGGGAAAGCGGAGCGTCATGGGTGAGGTCTGCTCGAATGGGAGGGATGTGGAATAGGCTTCCAGCCTGTCACGGCAGGCATGGTCTTTCCGTAGCGAAAAAACGCCAAAGTTCTCGGGTGGGGGCTTGGGACAGACGGGAAGTAGATCCCACATGATTGTAATAGGAATCGCGGGGGAGATGCAGCTGGCTTAGGCACGAAGCCCTTGAGCGCGTCGCCAGGCCGACAATTGCTTTTCGCGGCCCACTCGCTCGGTGATCGCATCCCACTGCTTGGCCACCCGATCCAGGGCCGGTTTTGCCTTGATTTTCCCGTCAATCGCCTCAAGAATCGCCGAATCGAGCACGCTGTAATATTCACCCGCGTCGAAAAGCTGAAGCGGCGGCAGCGTCACAGGTGTCCGCAGTCGCTGAGTCAGCCAGGTTTCATAGGCACTTTGGCGACGTGGTTCGGCCGCGATTTCGGACTGCACCATCGCTCGGGTCGTTGTCACGCTCGAAATTTGTCGGCGGATCGCCTCGCTGCCGTCGCCGCCAGTGATCCAATCCATCAGCCGTTTCGAAACGGCACTTTGTCGGCACATCGCCGAAAGCGAGATGACAGGCGAATATGGGTCTAGGAGCAGGCGGTTTCCGTCGTCGGTGCCCGGCAAATTGCTGACGCCGACCTCGGCTTCGTCGGCTGAATTGTTTTTTGCGAAACCGATTCCCCCCATCAACTCCCCACTTTGAATCGAGCCCCAAATTTCCGCAGGGGTTTGACGCTGCTCAGGGTAATGGGCCGCGGTTTTGATCATCTGTTGAAGTGTATCGACATAAGCTTCCTCGTTGAGTGTGGGCTTAAAATCATTGCGACTGAACAACCATCCTCGGGAAATGCTCGAGGCGGCTCGCCACAAGAACATCGATGCTGCCCATCCCTCGGCGAGCGGTTCATTCGCTTTGCCACCGAGGTCTTTGCTAACCCAACGATCGTAGTCGTCCCACGACGCCAGCGGCGGGACTTCCGCGGTGCTCAGCAGTGCCGGTTGGTTCGCTCCCAGCGGCATGCCAATGAATTCGTCGGCGTAACGCGCCGCCCCGTTGCGAACTGCCGAGTAGAGTTCACCGGTCTCAGTCTGCATCGCTTCGAATTGGTCTTCGCTGATCGGCACGATGGCTTCGGCGTGGACCAGTTCCGGGACGGCCAGCAATGGGTAGATGACCAGATCGCTTTTGCCCGTTTCCGCGATCAGCCGGTCCATCGACTGGCGTTCCGCGTCGCCTCGAGCCAGCGAAATGGGGGTGATTGCCAGAGATTGTTCGTCGATCGAGGACCAGGACCGCGAGACGATGTCGGCCTCTTCGGACGTCCCAACCATCGCGATGCGGATCGGAACGTCGCTGCGGGACGTGGTTGGCTGAGGTTCGGCCTCGGGAGGTGGCGTGCAGCCAGAGAATGTCAGCGCGGCACCGGTTGCCGTGGCAAGTAGCTGGCGTCGATTCAGTTGGATCGCATGTCGAGATTCAGCCACGGTGTTTACTTTGCAGGGAGATCGGGGGAACAAATGGGACAAGGAGAAACCGCGAAAGAACGGTGGGATTCGGTCGAGGTCTGCCGTATGGCTAACGCCGTATACGCATTATAGTGGGCTGCTGTTCGAGACCGTTTTTGATACTTTTCTTTGGAATCCTCATGAGCCACTATCTTGGAATCGACATTGGAACCAGCGGCACCAAAACGCTGCTAATTCAAGCCGATGGGAAAATTGTTGCCGAAGCTACCGCGGAATATCCACTCGCGCAGCCTCGCCCCGGTTGGACCGAACAAGATCCCGAGCTGTGGTGGAACGCGACCGTCAAAACGGTCAATGAGGTGATGGCGTCTAGCAAAGTGAAGCCAGCCGACGTCAAGGCAATTGGGCTGAGTGGACAAATGCACGGCTCGGTCTTTGTTGACAAGCAAGGCAACGTGATCCGTCCCGCATTGTTGTGGAACGACCAGCGAACGGCGGCCGAGTGCGATGAAATCACGTCGGCGGCCGGCGGACGCAAGGCGCTCATTAAAATGGTCGCCAACCCAGCGTTGACCGGTTTCCAGGCCCCCAAGAT
>NZ_JBFHFD010000889.1:0-2751 GCF_041583735.1 Novipirellula sp. | reverse complement strand
TGAGCCGAACGCATCAGGGCTGTTTTGAAGTGCGCGAAGCCGGATGCTTCGAAACAGGTCGACATCTGCGTTCGTTGCTCTGCGACAAGAGATCATGAAATTCCATTCGAATAACGTTTGACGTTACGCCGATCCGGCGGTTGAAGTTGTGTTGGCCGAGTTTAGCAAGGACGGATGCGCGGTGCACGTCGTGGGTAGATGCCGAGGAACGACAAAAAGGACGCATTGTGCAAATTACGATCCTAGCAATGGTTCATGTAGCATGTCCAAACGTATTGTTTTGATGCCGGTTGCAGATTCAAGGATCGAGGCAAAATCGGCCGTTGCGATAGTGAGTCCCAACCGATCGGAAAACACCTGCAAGTTCGGAACCTGGGATGCATCAATAACCCAATTCAGAACCCTTCTCGCGTATTTCGGGTCTCGTACGCCGTCAAAATATTCCAACTTAGCGGCGTTAAAGTCAATGATTTGGTAGCGATGCAGCGGCACGAGAAAGCGGTAAAGTTTAGGCCGGCGAAACGTGCGACGAATCCGGATAGGAAATGGCACAAACGCCATGTCAAACGACGATGCCCATGATTGGTAAAAATTTTCTGTTACGGTTATCGGTGGGAAACGATATCAGTCATTTTGTTGCAGAACGTTGGTAATCACTGGGCGGCGAGGTTGATTAACCACTCCAGCGCCGTCAGATCTCGGCCTTCGGTGCAGCTGATGGTTCTGCCTTCCGTTGTGCATGCATCAGCATCCTGAATACGGAAGCGAGAATGACAAGCGTAGCTATAGCAGTGGACACGCACACAATTGAGGCAGCACCGATTTGCAGCGGATACCGCGACGTCAACAGCGAGTTGCGAAACGAAATGGCAATTGCGGAAACCGTCATAATAACAAACAGCGATGAAAGTCGGTAACGGAAACGCAAATTGTACCGAGCACAGAATGAGCGAGCGCCCCAATAAGTGAGAAACGCAATCAACGCTGCAATTGCACAATCGGCACCCAGTAACCAGCGATTGAAGGCAATGGCCTTTGCGTCGTCGACGGGCCATCGAGAAGTCCAGGGTATTTCGTCAATCGCCCGCACGTTTGGCGTCGGCTGGAACACCGATGAGCGTACAACAAACGCAAATGGCCATCCATGAGCCCAGTTGTTAAAAGGTGGCTCTCCATTGAAGTCACCTGGTCCACGCCATTCCCGGCTCGAGCTGTCCCAAAACGCCAGATGAATTTGGTAGCCATCTAGATTGAGCGTGGCGAACGCGAGCAGCGTCATAAATCCTACGCAGAGAGGAATCCCACTCGATACTGCTGTTTTCATTCGGTGTCTTCGTGGCATCACGGCAGCGATCAACCGGTCGCCGCGAGTGATCATCCACTTCGAAAACCACGACTCGGCGACTTGTCGTGCATCGCATTGTTCTGCCCTGTTTCAGACTAACCTGTTTGTTCGGCGCTAACCCGCCGTAGCCTGACAACGGTGTCGACGTGTATGTCCAGTCGACCATCAGGACCATTGTTTGGATCGTCGCATGCGCCGGTCAATTCAATTCGAAATCGGTCATCATCACGATCAACGAATCGTAAGCGAACATTATCAAATCCGAGGTGTTCGTAGTAATACAGGTTTGTCACATGGTCAGCAATGGATTCGTCGTACGAATTAGGGATTTCAATCAGCTTCTGTAGGATCGATTCAGAATCAAAATGAGCATCAACCCATGACAGACTTATCACGCATTCGGAGTCGTAGTCGTCCCCACCCTGTAAAGCAGGCAACTCCGTTTCGATGACGATCCCGTGTTCTTCGCGCGGTTCCCCCGACGGCAGCTTGCGAATGCGATGAGTGTAAAGTTCTCCATCGTCTGCAAACGAATACACAGACTTACCGTCCACGCCGGTCATCGTTAGCTGGTTTGATGCGATCATGAGTAAATTCGCGGTGGCAGAACGGCAACGATCACCCAGTCGCCGCCACTTTAGTTTGTGTTTACGAAACGATCACGCCGGCGACTTAGGTGCATCGTGTTGTGCCCCGATGTTTTGCCGCTGTCCGTCCGTTGATTGTAGCGAATCGATTGACGCCAGCAAAAGCCCGCTCTTTGCACTGCCTTCGCACTGTACAACCAGCTTCACAGCACAAAAACATCTTCACAGCACAAAAAGCTGGCAACGAATGAAACCACAGATGAACGCTAATGAACACCGATTACCTCCTGACGCATCTGCGTGAATCCGAGTTCATCTGTGATTCCCACTTCTTAGGTTCCCCGATTTGCAGTCCGACACTCGTCACGTTTGCAGCAAAAAACATCCTCGGTTTTCATCCGTCATACCACGTTGGACCGCCAAGGCCAATTCATCGAATACTAATTTCCAATCGGGGTGCGAGGTAATTATCTTCGGTTGTCGAGGTGCTAAGTTGATCCCGTGAGTGTTATTGCTGGTCGGACCATTGACACAGCAAGTTTTATCGCCTGTGCCACGAGAGCTTATCTCCGCTTGGGGAATCACCGAGTATCGGAGAATCAGAATCTCAGGTCAAGAAATTTGGTTGGCAAATTCTCATGGTGGACATATTGATTTGCAAAACGTGGAGTCAGAAAAACAAACCCATATTGCTAGGGTGGAACTCAGCAACAGTGAGCGTCATCTGCAACGAAAGATTCAGGTGGTCGAGAATCTGGGCAAGACTCCATTGCCCGGTCAACTCATTGCCAACTTGACGCAAGTGACGAACGTCCTCGC
>NZ_JBFHFD010000888.1:0-2763 GCF_041583735.1 Novipirellula sp. | reverse complement strand
GAGCAAGAGAGCCGTGGCGAAGCTTGCGGCAGCGGCTTGTGGATCCATGCGGTTGAGCTGCAGGTAGCCGAGACGCACGTGGGTTTCGACATCGTTGGGGAAGGCATCGAGGACGCGATTGTAAAGTTTAAGGGCGGTATCGGTGTCGCCGACTCCGGCACATGATTCGGCCAGCGCAAACGTTACGTCCATATTCTTTGGATCATGCTCGTGACAGCGCTGGAGCTCGGTTCGCGCGGATTCAAAGTCAGCCAAGCCGATGCACGCCAGTGAAAGTTGGTAGCGTGCCGACCAATGACGTGGGTTGGTTTCCGGCCAACCGATCACAGCGATCGAGAAAAGTCCCTGAGCCGTTTCGTATTGGCCAAGTTCCAAGAGCAACTGCCCAAACCGCTGTGCACCCCGCAGGTCACCAGGAAATTCGTTGACCGCACGTTGGTAAACCCGTACCGATTCATCGATCCGGCCGGTCCATCGTAAGCAATCGGCCAAGATGAATTGACTTTCGGCGTCACCGTTGAGTTTGGCGATCGCATCGCGAGCACGGGCTTCGGCGACTTCGAATTTGCCCGACCAGTGCATGACCTTGGCGAGGTTTCGCAGCGCGACTCCTTGTTTACGCGGATCGATGCGACTTTGGATCAACGCGTCCACGTCGGCGAGCGTTTCGCTGGGAATATCCTTGGTGCCGAGCGCGGCGGGCGATAACCATTCGGACCGGCGCATCGCATCGGCGATCCACAGCGACAGGCGGCGGTGAACGTCGATGGTCGGATGAACGTGGTCCAGGAAGTATTCGTCGCCCAGTAGATCGTGCCCTTGTTCGGCGAGGCAGACCTCACGCAGTTGCCGGTCGAAATCGACCACACAAACGTCGTCGGCTTTTGGCAAGTTGCGAACGATATCCAAAAACTCGTCGGGGGCGCGAAGCGGGCAGATATCAAGATTCAGCGCCGTCTGAAACGCTTCCTTGGCACGCGCGAAATCCAGTTTCGCGAAAGCAGATTGGCCGTCTTGGAAATCCGTCGCCTCCGGTTCGATCTTGAAGGGGCTGCAATCCTTTTCGTTGGACGCCGGCACGACAAACAGGATCTTCGCGCCCGATGCACGAGCGATGTCGATCATTCGATTGAGGTTGAACTGGAAATGGAGTCGAACATCGCGGCGCCACTCATCGTCGCGAACATAGTCCGATGGGCCAATGGTGTGATTGAGTCGTTCGTCGACTTCGGCGGGCAGCACACTGACGTTGGGATTCGGTTTCGTGTCGCGTTGACGCCGAAGGATCGAGTCGATGCAGCCATACGTGCGAGTCTTGGCGAGCCACCCGCTGAGCCAAAGCTGTATTGCGGATTGATCAAAGAAGTCGGCGTAGGTGCGACGTTCCAGGAACTCGTTCTGGCCGGTGTAGACGATGAAGACATCGGGTTCGTAGGCGGTCAATTCCTTCATCACGGTGGCAACACGATAGCTCGCGTAGCTAACACCGCCGGCGTTGGCGACTTCCCAGTTGGTGGTGGCGTCGATGTGCGGCAACCATTCTCGAAGCCAGCCGCAGAAGGACGTGGTGTCGTCGTAGGGGCGTCCGAACGTCGTGGATCCACCCACGCAAAAGATGCGTTTGGTGTTGGCTGGTTTGGCGGCGCCGAATTGTTGGTGGTTGAACCAAACCAATTTGTTCTCTGCCGTTCGGAGCCATGATTTCCCGGCGTCATCGGTGAATGGTTCGAACAAGGGGACTTGGTTTGAAAAACCGACAAACGGGTCCGCGTGATCGGTCGATCGTCCGACGCCCAGCAGCGTCAACGCGAATTCGATCAGCAGTAAGCACAGGCCCGTTGTCACGATGCCGAAGCAAGCTTTTTTCTTACGGCTGAGTTGGCGACGTGTCATTCTGGCGGATGTGATGTTGCGAAAGGATTTAGAGATGAGCCGCAACAATTGGCTGATGAAAGTGCCGGTAGATAGCGAAGAAACAGGCCGTCGCGCAAGTGGTCAGGAGAAGCGTCAATATGCTAAATCGAAATCGAATAGGGAAGCCGTTGTTCTCACGCACCGTTGGACCTTCAATAGCTCTTGTATGTTGCCCAGAACGTTGTCGGTTTGACCGATTGTACTTGTTTACCGTGCGGCGACGGGTATTTTGAAGAAACTCCAGGACATCGGCCGTACTGCCCTCGGGGACTTCGGCTTCGCCGATGTTCAGCTCATCTACTTCTCTTTTCTTGTGTACGCCAATTGCATGAATTTGGTTTCTTCGCCGCCTTGGAGAGTGATGTACATGGTCATCACACGTCTTCCATCCTTGTAGACCGTGGTCAACCTGTGTTTGGCCGGGTTGCCGTCCATGCCAGGTGCAATTCCGACAAGCGTCATTGTCTTTTTGTCTTTGTCGTAGTCACCTTTCATGTGCATTATTCCAGGACTTAAAGAATCCACCCAGGTTCCAACGTATTTCTTTGCCTCGGCGTCGTAGCCAGTGCATCCATGGCCTTTGAATTCTAACCCCATCATTTTGCCTTCAAAGTTGCTGATCAGCCAAAAGTCGCCTAGCATCCTGTTGGATTCAATGCCTTTGGTGACTTCAGGAGTCCCACTTGCGTAACTGGTGATTTCAACATCCCACTCCCCGGCATCGTCTCTAAGAACATCGTATTCGGGGCCTGCAGTTGGAACTTGAGCAACCGCGTTAGATTGCAAGAGTCCGCATTGAACAATCACGCAACCGAACGCGAAGGTAAACAATTTGAGTGAGTCTGTCAT
>NZ_JBFHFD010000887.1:0-2763 GCF_041583735.1 Novipirellula sp. | reverse complement strand
GTTGCCCAGGATGCCAAGCAAACGATGCTCGCGCGGCTGCACGCGATTTGGGGTGCCGACCAAATCGCTCGTCTTGATACCACGAAAAATGGAGAACTGGTTGCTGCGATCACTCCGCTTGCCACGGACAGTGACGCGGTGATCCGCGCGGCCGTCGCCAATGTGATGGGGGAACGCAGCGACGCGGCTTCCGTCCCCACGTTGCAAAAAATGCTTACCGACGATTCACTTCGCGTGCGTTACTTTGCCGCCATGTCGCTCGCAAAATTGAAAGCAGGTTCGGCGATGCCGTTGGCGATTCAGATGATTGCCGAAAACAATAATCGCGACCCCGCGTTACGGCACGCAGGCCAAGTTTATCTGGCCAGTGCCTGTACCGCCGACTCGTTAGCGAAGTTAAACAAACACGAAAACGCGGCAGTCCGTCGAAGTGCGGTGGTGGCACTGCGGCGGATGAAAAGTGGTGACGTCGCCAAATTCCTCGCCGACGAAAGCACGGCGATCGCTCTGGAAGCGGCTCGCTCGATTCATGACGAACCGATTCCTGTAGCGCTCGGTTCGTTGGCCGCGTTTATTGAAACGCCCTCGGCAAACCTGCCCTTGTTGCGTCGCGTTATTAACGCGAACTATCGTCTCGGTACCCCCGCTAGCGCGATGGCGCTGGCCAAGTTCGCATCTCGCATGACCTCGCCGGAAGCAATGCGAATCGAAGCGTTGGATGCCTTGTTGAATTGGACCAACCGCGACCCACGCGATCGTGTTCTCAACGATGTCCGTCCGTTATCCGAACGCAGCGCCGCCGACCCAGTGGCCGCGATCGAATCGCAGATCGACACATTAATGGCATCCAGCGAACCGGTTCGCGAGAAAACCGTCGACGTCGCCTCGAAGCTTGGGATCAAAAAAATCGCTCCGACGTTGATCGCCCGTGTCAACGACACAACCCAATCGTCGCGTGCTCGCGGCTCGGCGATTGCCGGATTAGCGAAACTCGATGCGGCTCAGGCGGTAAAACTTGCCAAAGAAATTCGCTTGGTTCCCGCTAGCCAGCTGGCCGAAGCCGCGCTCAAGGTTCTCGCGGAACACGATCTTGCGGCCTCGACCGAAGTCTTTGTGGCGGCAACCGAAAGCCGTGACACCTCGATGCAGCAACTCGCATGGGATAGCTTGGCGAAATCGGATGATCCACGGGCGGTCGAAGCAATCGAAGCTGCCGTGAAACGTTACATCGCAGGCGAGCTCGCCCCCGAAGTGCAATTAAATGTGGTGGAGGCCGCCGAAACGCTACTTGCAAACGGCAAGTTATCCGAAGCGATCGGTAACGAATTAAAGAACTTCCAGACCACGCTTGCCGAAAATGATCCGCTCGGTGCATGGTTGGCGTCCTTAGAGGGTGGCAATGTCAACCGCGGCAAGATCTTGTTCGCCAAAACCGAACTATCTTGCGTGCGGTGCCACAAAGTCGATCGCGCCGGTGGCGAAGTCGGCCCCAATTTGACGACCATTGGCAAAGAAAAAGACGCCCGCTATCTGCTGGAAGCGATTTGTTTGCCAAATGCTGCGATCGCAAAAGGCTTTGAAACCGCAGTCATCGCCAACGAAGACGGACAAGTCGTTACGGGAATCGTAAAAAGCGAAACCGACGATTTTGTCGAGTTAATCCAGGGGGATGGCGCGTTGAAGCGAGTTTTTCAGGATGAAATCGTGGCGCGTCGATCAGGAAAATCCGCCATGCCCGACGACTTGCTCAAACAGATGTCAGCGCGTCAATTGCGGGATCTTGTCGCCTATTTAACCAGTTTGAAGGTTGACCCTCGCGCTCCAAGCGACGTCGAGTAAGCGAACGAGATGCTCGCGATACAACGTGATTCATCCAGCGCAACGATGAATTCCTAAATTTGTTTGCGTTACAACTGATTGTGACTTAGGGTTCTGTAATTCGATCCATTGATTGTGAACAAGCCGGGGGGGCCGTGCTGTTCGATGATGCAGCGGACGAATTGATATGCCGCGGATGTTTTGCCGTGCATGTATCGTCAAGCCCATTCCTTGACCCGATTGCTGATCGCAACGGAAGATCAGTTTGACGCAGTTTTAGGCGGAACCTTATCTCCCATGACTTGCCACGAACTTGCTGAACGAATCAACGACCTTCGTCCCGAATTGTCGCCTAGTGAGGTGGCGCGGATTAGTTTGCTGATTCTGACACAAACCGACGACGCACACCTTCTTGTCGACGACGATGCACTCACGCGTGTTTGGAAAAACGCCGCGTTTCGGCTCGACGCTGCAGCGGATCAACACGCAGCGGTCGCTGACGAATTAGAACAGATGTGTCACAACGGGCCGGTTCAATTCACTCCGGATCAATTGTGGACATTGCTACGGGCGGTCAAAGTCCAGAGCCAATTGTTGTCGCTGTACACCGACCAACCTGCGCTAGCGTAACGGCGGTTCTCTGCTAAAACGCACCCCCGTAACCCATCAATATCGCTAGCCACTCGGCGCGCGGCACGTCATTGCGATCACACACCCGTGTAATCCGTATAAGCGATCGAAACGGATGTCGAGTCGGCGATATCGCTAAGCTGCTGTTCGGAAATAACTTCGTCATTCGAGTTTTGTGACAAATCACGCGGGTGAAGTGTTTTCTATGTCGTGGACGAGACAACGAGTCCCGTCGTGCCACTAAGTCGCTGGGACTCGTAGCCTCGTCCACGACCTCCAAAGCTGGCCGACCTACGCCTATTCCAGTAAATCTCT
>NZ_JBFHFD010000886.1:0-2768 GCF_041583735.1 Novipirellula sp. | reverse complement strand
TTGCTCCCGCTTTTTTGAGCAACGATTTACTGAGAAAGCGGATGTCGCGGCGGTCGTCGACGACCAAAACGTGACAGTCCAATGTGATCGTTTCGGCGGGCGTGGTGCTTGGCGGCGGTTCGATCGTCAATTTGGGCTGGATCATTTGCACGTCCTCAATATCGCCTGTGGAAATCGAGACGGTGAACTTACTGCCTTTACTCAGTTCGCTCTCCACCGAGATTTCTCCGCCCAACATCTCGGTCAACCGTTTACTGATCGCCAACCCGAGTCCCGTGCCGCCAAATTCGCGATTGACATTCCCGTCCCCTTGCGAAAATGGCTGGAACAACCGTCGCTGTTGTTGTTTGCTCATTCCGATTCCAGAGTCGACAATTTCGAATTGCAGTATCCCATGGTCATGTTGCTGACCCACATAACGCACGATGATTTTCACCATGCCGGCGGGGGTGAATTTAATTGCGTTGCCGACCAAGTTAATCAGAACTTGTTTCAAGCGTTTGGGATCCGAGGTGATTTCTGCAGGGATTTTTCCGTGGTATTCGACATCGAGTTCAAGGTTGCTCTCGGTCGCACGGACCTCCATGATCGAGCGAACGTCTTCCACTAAATGGCTGGGAGCGAACCGTTGTTGGCTGATTTCAAATTTGCCTGCTTCGATTTTTGACAAGTCAAGAATGTCATTAATGATGTCCAGCAAAAAACCACCGTTGTGCCGGATCGTGCGAACGTGCGAAAGCGTTTCGTCATCGTTGACCTTTTCGGCGATCAAGTCGGCATAGCCCAGGATTGCGGTCATTGGGGTGCGGATTTCGTGACTCATGTTCGCCAAAAACGCACTCTTGGATTCGTTCGCTGCGACCGCCTGTTCGCGTGCTTCTTTGAGTGACTGTTCGAACTCGTGTTGATTCGTAATGTCCAGCAGCGTGCCGATGATTTGAGAGGGCCGTTTTTGGCCTTCGCTGCCTTTGCTCCACAGCGTTTTGGTTTGCAGTCGCACCCAGCGGATATGGCCGTCAAGTCGCGTGATGCGAAGGTCGAGCGGCGTCATCAGTTTCCGCCGCGTCTGGGCCGCTTTCAGAAAATAGTGCTGGTACGCATCCACATCTTCGGGGTAGACAAACGAGGGCGTTTGGCTCATTTCGATTTGAAACGTGTAATCTTCGGGATAGCCGACGATTCGTTTGAACTCTGGTGAAAACATTACTTTTTGCGACCGCAAATCGACATGCAACATGCCAAAACCGGCCGCTTTGGCGGCAACGCTCAAGCGTTGGGCACTGAGCCGGATCTCTCGTTCATTTCGCTTTCGTTCGGTGATGTCCACGCCGCTAGGCACCACAAATGCGACCTCGCCTTTTTCGTTTCGAGCCGGGGCAATCCTGTATTGAAGCGAGCGTTTTGAGCCGTCGGCGATCCAGTAATCCAGTTCCATTTCGAAGCTTTCCCCCGCAGCAGCACGTTGAAAGGATTCTCGGATTGAAGACTGAACCTTCGCCGATCGACGCCACCATGGACACTCCCAGAATTTTTTTCCAATGATCTGGTCACGCGTGTATCCACACCCCGTGGTGGCTGTTTCGTTGACTTCGCTGACGTGACCATCCAGATCGATCACGCCGACAAAGATCAAGGTGACATCGAAAATACCTTGCAGTTTTGTATTGCTGCTTTCGTAATTTTCCAATGCTGATTTGATTGCTTCTTCCGATTCACGCCGAGTGGTGATATCCAACTCGACCCCGATCATCTGCAGCGGTGAATCGCTGTCTTTGATGGAAAGATGGGCTAGCGACATCACCCAGCGATAGGCTTTGGATGAACGCCGGATGCGATATTCACAGCGATACGGCGTACCCTCTTCCAAGCTTTGACGCAGGGTCTGCTCGACATGATCTCGGTCATCGGGATGGACCAGATCAAGAAACTCCGCGAGTCCTCCGATCGGTTGGGCGGACTCGATTCCCGATTGTTTGCTCAATTCACCGGAGCGATAGAATTGGTCGGCATTGACGTGCCATTGCCAAAGTTTCAACTCCGCAGCACTGAGTGCCAAACGCAGCCGCTCTTCGCTGGCCAGAATGCGACGCTCGGATTCCTTCGCGGCGGTGACGTCCCAGTTCAGCCCATGGATCCGTGTAATCTTGCCTTGTTCATCACGCAGGATGGTGCCAACCGAAGCCAGCCAGATTACCTGGCCATCGGGACGAATGATGCGGAATTCGGTTTCATAGTTATCGCCATTTTCGGTCGCCTGCTTCCACACAGATTTGAGCGAGGGAAGGTCATCGGGATGGACGCTCTGAAAGAACAATTCGGATGAGGGGTTCTCTTGCCAAGGGATACCCAGCAGTTGGAATAGAGATTCTTCCCAGACGCTTCTTTCCTCGCTCCACTCCCAGGCTGACATTGCACCTGCCTTGAGCGCCATCGAAATGCGGCGTTCGTTTTCGATTAATCGCATCTGAGCGGCATAGCGATCACTAATGTCAACGCCCGAGGGGATCAGGTATTCGATATTGCCGTTGGCATCCCGGACCGGTGCCATCATGAAATCGATCATCAGCGGATTGCCTGCCTTGGAATACAATCCGACGTCGAACCGCACCGTTTCACCGGCAAAGGCGCGATCCATTGCGTCTCGCATTTGGTTGGCGACCGCTTCATCGTAAGTCCACCACGCGCATTCGGCAAAGTGTTTTCCAATCACATCGTCGCGACTCAGGCCTGCGATACTCATCGAACGATCGTCGACCTCGAGTAATTTG
>NZ_JBFHFD010000885.1:0-2776 GCF_041583735.1 Novipirellula sp. | reverse complement strand
GATCATTGAGCAGTTCATTCCTGCGTTCGAACGGACGCGTGGATTGCTGCAGTTCAATGCCTATCACAAATTTACCGTCGACGTGCATTGCATTCGCTCGGTCGAAGCGGCGACCGATTTGCAAGATCAACCCACCGCGATGGGACGCCGCTATCGACGACTCAAAGACAAGGGATTGCTGCACCTTGCCTTGCTTATTCATGATATCGGTAAAGGTTACGAAGAAGATCACTGTATCGTGGGCGCTCGTATCGCATTGGAAACAGCGGAACGGTTGGGGCTCGATCGGGCGTCAGCCGAGACGCTGCACTGGCTCGTGCTAAAGCATCTGCTTGTCAATGTCATCGCGTTTCGACATGACCTCAGCGATCCTCAAATCGTACTCTCGTTCGCCGCCGAAGTGGGCTCGATTCGACGACTCGAATTGTTGATCGTTCACGCGGTGGCCGATTTACAAGCGGTTGGCCCCGACGTGTTGACCGATTGGAAATTGAATCTGATCGAAGAGCTGTATGTTCGTACGCGGCGTTATTTTGATACGGGTAATTTGCCCGGCAGCGAAGATGATCCCGAGATCGATCTGATCCGAGCCGATGTGCAGAAACGTCTTAAAGCCAATCGTGCTCCCGACAGCTGTTCTCAGTTACTTGAAACGCTGCCCCTTTCGCTGTTGACGCGAAGCGAACCCGAGCAACTCGCCCAACAACTGTGTGACGTTGCCGATAAACTCAATTCAAACAGTGAGTCGATTTGTCTGGCGTGTTTCGATCCGGTCTTTTCGGCGATGCGTTACACCGTCGTTCGTCGCGAACCGCAGCAGTCGATTGGCACATTCGCGCGTGCCACCGGAGCGTTCACGACCGCTGGGCTTTCTATTTTGCGTGCGCAAGTGGAGACTGTTGGCGAGGATTTGGCCTGGGATGATTTTTGGGTCGCTGACCCGCTCTACCCCGAATGCCCACCGAGCCATCGCATCGAAGAACTGCAATTGCGTGTTTGTAAGCTGCTTGATTCGCCCGACAAACCGCTGCCGGCTCACCCACGAAAATGGTCGACCCAAAATAGCGAAGGGGATCAGGTCAATGTGTTGCCCACCAAGGTGACGTTTGACAACGATACCGTCGACCGATTTACCATCGTTTCGTTGTTTGCCTATGACGAAGTGGGGTTGTTGTACCGTGTCGCCGCGACTTTCGCAGAGATGGATGTCGTGTTGCACTTTGCCAAAATTGATACGCATTTGGATCAAGTCGCCGACGTCTTTTATGTCTCGGATCGGATGGGGGGAAAAATCCTCGATCCTGAACGAATGAGCCGGATTGAAAACGCGTTGCTCGGAACGACCCATTAGGCGGCGCGTTCTTTTTGTTCAAACACAATCAGGGTGGGCTCGGGTGGCAAACTAGTGCGTTGACAGCGATTGATCGGTTTCGGGAAACCTTCGCGACGGCAACGATTCCAGTGGGGTAGTAAGGTCTTTTCGTCGGCAAAAAATTTGCTTTTATTTGCCAACCGCTTGACGCGCGGCCATGCTTGTTTAGGTGCCAGGATGCCCAGGATTCATCTCGGTGCTTCGCAACTCGGATCGACTCGCTGCAAAGGGGGATGAAACGAGGTGCGGCTGTTCGCGGCCGAGAACGTCTCGATCGCGTTTCCCCCCTCTTTCCCTCTCAACATGGAAGTTCATTCTATGCTTAAGCGAACTCCCGCTGCACTCGCAGCGATAGCGATGGTTTGTTCAGCAACCTTGGTAACACGCGTGCACGCCGAGAGCGATCTTGACGTTTTGCTCGATAGTCTAACTTTTGCCGATGCGCCGATGGTCGGCGAGGATCCCGCGATCGATCGGCCTACTCAGTTCGTTTCGGATGTCGATTCAGACCAAGAGGCCGTCGAGAGTTTGAGCGATCGCAATTCGCCAACTCCCGTTGCGGACCCGACCACATCGGACCAACTTCAGCCGGCACCACTGATCCCCGCACCGGTGCGAGACCCGCAGCGGTCACAAACTTCCAACGCTGGATCGGCTAGCCTGTTGCTACCCGATGCGGTGAACATTCCAGCACCGGTGATCGCAGCGGATCAGCCGCCGATGGCTTATGGGATGATCGAAGACGATGCCGCTTGCTCGTGTGGGCACCGCGGTTGCAACCATGGATGTGCGTCGCGGACCACTTGTGAACCCGCGTATATCTGCAAGCCGCACGAAGTGCCTGTGTTGCCCACCTCGACGCTTCGCCAATATTTTCGTGGCGATCCGTGTAACGCTCACCTTTGGGACGGTTACGCGCTCGAGCGTCAGCAGCACTGCGATAAGCATCACAAACATATCCACAACCGATGCGAGTGCAATAATCGCGGTCAATGCGAAAGTTGTGTGCTAGGTAAGCGGAATTTGGCGGCACGCCATCATTGTGATGCAGGTTGCGATGGGGCACACCGCTAATCGGCCCCGCAGCACTTGAATCGCCCCGCGGCACTTGAATCGCCCCGCGGCACTTGAATCGAAGGGGCGAAGCTCGCCAAGAGCAACTCGCCCCGGGGCGGCTAGCCAGCGGGAATGTTAGTGACTTTCGCTATGACCGCACCCTTTTTCGATTGATGAACACCCGGCCATAGCTCTGGCGGGTGGCTGGCTTCCGATTTGCCTGATCCGCAAAAAAAATCCTTGGCGAGGATGAATCCGGTTTAGTTCTGCCTTCCCTACAGCCGATAGTATTAGCACCATGGATTGGGAGGGTGGAACGATCGGTGTCATCGTTCCATTTTTGATGGG
>NZ_JBFHFD010000884.1:0-2793 GCF_041583735.1 Novipirellula sp. | reverse complement strand
GCTAAGGAATTGTTCCCACTTGCCTTGCGGATGTTTTTCAGCCAGCCATTTCACATATTGGGTGGCACGCTGCATCATCCCGTCGGGTTTAGGGATATCGACCTCGTCACTAAAGTCTTCGCCGGTCGCAGCTTCCAAACGAATATTGCCGCGGCAATGTTCGCTGACCGGTTTTTCTTGACAACAAATGCCAAACCACTTGTTCGCATAATGGACTTGCATCGCATGCAGTCCGTAGCTGTTCAGCCGATCAAAAAGTCCGCTGTTGTGACCCATCAACCAAATCACCAGCTCGCCCCGAGGGGCGACACGCGTGTCCACCGAAGCGTGTTGAGTATCGGCAGGTTTGCCTTTGTCGGTTTCAATCAGAAAGTTGATTTCCGGATGAGCCTGCACTCGCGAATCAATATCGCTCGCTCGCGTCGAGAATTTGTAGTGCTGAGGATTGGGGTCATCAAACGATGGCGGTGCCGCCATCGCGGTCGAAGCACAAACAAGGAAACTCAGGGACGCAGCGATGCAGCAAAGTCTCATAAAACGCCTAGCAGCAGGTTGGGGTAGGGGAGGGGCTAACCCAACGAAGCGGGTTAGGTAGGTTTGTCGAGCGTTAACATCATAATCGCTAGCGGAGGAATGTTCAGCTCGAGACTGTAGGGACGACCGTGACTTTCTTGGTCAATTGTATCTTTGGCCCCCAAATTCCCAAAGTTGCTGCCTCCATAGACTTCCGCATCGCTGTTCAAAATCTCGACATACGCCCCTTTTTCGGGGACTCCAACGCGGTAATCCGCGTGCGTTGACGGGGTAAAGTTGACCACCACCACGACTTGTTGCCCGTCACTTGATGTGCGGCAGAACGTGTAAATGCTTTTTGCAGCGTCATCCGCCGCGATCCACGAAAACCCGGCGGGGTCGCAGTCGAGTTCATGCAGCGCGGGGTAATCTTTGTGCAGACGGTTCAAATCGCCGACAAAACGTTGTAACCCACTGTGCAGTCGGTGTTCTTGTAACGCCCAATCGAGTTGCTCTTCGTATTTCCACTCGGACCACTGGCCGAACTCGCAACCCATGAACATCAATTTCTTGCCCGGTACCGCGTATTGGTAACCGAACAGCAATCGCATGTTGGCAAATTTTTGCCAATCGTCGCCCGGCATTCGCGAGATCAAAGATCCTTTGCCGTGAACCACTTCGTCATGCGAAAGTGGCAGTACAAAGTTTTCGCTGTAAGCGTAAACCGATCGGAAGGTCAATTCGTTTTGATGGTACTTGCGATGGATGGGATCGCGTTTCATGTACTCCAGCGTGTCGTGCATCCATCCCATATCCCACTTGATTCCGAAGCCGAGACCGCCCGTATAAACAGGACGAGAAACACCGCCAAACGATGTCGATTCCTCGGCAAACGTGATCGCGCCCGGAAAGTCGGCATGCAGATGCGTGTTCATCTCTTTCATGAAATTGATGGCTTCAAAGTTTTCGTTGCCACCGAAACAGTTCGGCACCCACTCGCCATCGTTTCGTGAATAGTCCAAATACAACATCGATGCGACCGCGTCGACTCGCAATCCATCGATGTGATACTCCTTCAGCCAAAATCGAGCGCTAGCGTGCAAGAAATCACGGACTTCGTGGCGACCGTAGTTGAAGATGTGGGTCTTCCAATCGGGATGGAAACCTTGCTTGGGATCGTCATGCTCATACAATCCTGTGCCATCAAAACGAGCCAATCCGTGCGCGTCATAAGGAAAGTGGGCGGGAACCCAATCGATGATCACGCCGATCCCGTTTTGGTGACAATAGTCGACGAAATAGCGGAAGTCGTCAGGTTCACCAAAGCGACTCGTCGGCGCAAAGTAACTCGTGACTTGGTAGCCCCACGATCCGTCGTAGGGAAACTCGGTGATTGGCATCAATTCAATGTGAGTGAAGCCAAGTGATTTAACATGCTCGACCAACATCGCTGCCAACTCACGATAACCATGGTAACGACGTCCGTCCCAAGGTCGTTTCCATGACGGCAGGTGAACTTCGTAGATCGACATCGGTTCGCGAAGCCACTCGCTCTTGCTGCGTTTTTCCATCCACGCGTCATCCGCCCATTGGTATTGATCGAGGTCGTACACGATCGAGGCGGTCGCCGGAGGATGCTCGGCGTAAAACGCAAAAGGGTCCGCTTTATGGAGGACTTCGCCATGTTTGGTGCGGATGCCATATTTGTAGGAGGTGCCATGGGTGACCCCAGGGACAAAGCCGGTCCATACACCCGAGTCGCTGCCGGTCAGCCAATCGGCGCCATGCTGCCAACCATTGCCATCGGTCAACACGCTGACCTCCGTCGCGTTCGGAGCCCACACGGCAAAGCGAGCCCCTTCGACGTTGTCGCGGGTTTCAAGATGAGCACCGAGCCAGTGATATCGCTCGGGCGATTGCGAGACGCGGGTTACCGGTTCGGTCGATAGCGGTTGAGTCAGCGGAGCGGTAGGTTTGGCGGGAGTCGCTTGAGGTGCCGAGGCTCGTTGCAAAATGGGGGCCGTTTGACTTGGGGCAGTGTTCTGTTTTTGCGACATGGCTTGGGGTGCAGTTCCGGTCGGCGTGGGGGGCTTGGCTGTCATCGCGTGAACTCTCATTCAATTAGAGGGCAAAACTCAAGGGGCTTTCGAAGCCGTTTGACGAGCGTCGGAGTGTTCTTTCGGACCCTTCTAAAATAGCGGTATTCAAGCGGGGGGATACCGGGAATGCACCCTTTTCATGCTCGGATTGACTGTTCCGCCTAGAATCGACTTAGTGGCT
>NZ_JBFHFD010000883.1:0-2805 GCF_041583735.1 Novipirellula sp. | reverse complement strand
CCGAGACAGTCAACACGAACACCAACGGTGGCAACACGATCAGCACGGCGTTTAGCGGAGTGCCTAGATAGTAGACCGCCGCCAACACCATCCCTTCACCGATCACAGCAACCAACGTGATCACGGCGGTCAAAGGTATCGACCGCAAAGCGATAAAACATAAAATCGCGGCAAACACTGCCGAGGGTGGCGCAAAGTAACGAACCGATCGGACACTCGCCTCATCCACCGTCGCTCCGTCAAACGGACCGCCGACCATCGCGACCGCGTCGACCGGAACATCGACTTGCCGCGCCACCATTTCGCGAATCACTGGCAACACATGACGGCGTGCGACCAGTGCCGATTCATCCATTGATACGATCATGCACGTTTGTTCGCCGTCATCTCCGACCATCGATCCATGCAAACGGGCAACCGCAACACGGCGCGGCAAATTCGCCGGCGACGCCATCATTTTGTCGAGCATGTTCGATCCGCTGCGACACCATTTCAGCGGATGCGCGTCACCACAAATTGCCTGTACCTCGGCAATTTTTTCAAGCGCCCAATCCGGCAGCGGCTCGCGAGTCTCGTCCAACAGATCATTCGGCTGCTGACACAGCGGATCCAACAACGCCACGGCATTCTGCAGCGACTCGGACCCCAGATCGGATCCGTCCCAGCCCATTAGAATGACGTCGGCGGCGGAAAAACGATGCGTAAACTCGTTAAATTCAGCCTTTTCCGGCAGCGAATCCGGCACCCAATCCGGGGGCCGATTTAAAATGCTCTCGATTGCCGCGTGCGAATGCAAAATCGCCGGAATCGCTAACACCAACAACAAACCGACACCGATCGCCAGTCGCCGCAGATAACGACGTCGACGGTAATCGATTTCAGCCATGGATGGGCTCCTGCTGCGAAACGGAGATCACCTGCCGGACGCGGCATGCGATATAACTCACTGCTGTTGTTATAACCACCGAAATACGAATTTTGCAGCCACACTGCTTACGTCTAACCAAAGAAGCTTGCCTTGATGGTTAGAATACGACGGCAAGGAAAACTGTGCCGAGCAGGTTCACGCTACGCTGGAAAGCATTTTAGCCTACGCGTCGGTGCATTTTGTCTTCGCGGAAGTCGTGCAAGACTTTCGTTCTACGGCGAGTCCCCACGAAACTCTTGACACGCGTTCCGCGACGAAATGATTCACAGCGTTAACGTTGTCCGACAGCCATGATGGCGGACCGATCGACGAAGCCAGCATTTTTAGGACGACAGCAAAATCACCCTATTGTTTATTGGTTTGAAACACGAGAAAAAGAAAAATGATGAAGTCAAGTTACGATTGCGTCGTGATTGGTGGTGGACCTGGGGGGTGTACAGCTGCCGCTATCGTGGCCCAGTCTGGGCTGTCCACTCTGCTGATCGAACGCGAAGCCTTTCCCCGTTTCCACGTCGGGGAATCGTTGATGCCCGAATCGTATTGGCCGCTTGAACGCCTCGGTTTGATTGAGCGGATGAAAGACGCCCGCTTTCAAGTCAAAAAGAGCGTGCAATTTGTGAGCCATCATGGCAACGAATCAGCCCCCTTCTTTTTTCGCCAGCATGACATGCGGGACTGCAGCGATACATGGCAAGTCGAACGCAGCGAATTCGACAAGATGTTGTTTGATCGCGCCGAAGAACTCGGCGCCGACTGTTATGACCAAACCCGTTTGATCGACGTCCGCTTTGACGAAATGCAAAAGATCGTCGGCGTGCGGGTGCGTGACCGGGACGGTAATGAACGCGACATTGATTGTCCGGTTGTGATTGATGCTACTGGACAACAGTCCTTTATTGCCAACAAATTGAAATTAAAAGAGGTCAATCCAGACCTCCGCAAAGTCGCGATATGGTCGTACTATCGCGACGCGGTCCGAGACGAAGGGGACAACGGTGGGGCCACCATCATCCTGAATACCGAATCCAAAGAATCGTGGTTCTGGTTCATTCCGTTATCACGAGGAATCACCAGCATCGGTTGCGTCGGCGATACGGACTATATGCTCAAAGGCCGGGCCAAACCCGAAGAGGTCTTTTACGAAGAACTTCAGCGTTGCCCTGGACTAAAACCTCGCTTGGAAAACGCAACGCGACTCGGGGACATTCGTGTTGCCAAAGAATTTTCATACATGACCAAACAACACGCGGGCGATGGCTGGGTATTGGTCGGCGATGCACTCGGGTTTATCGATCCCGTCTACTCCTCGGGCGTCTACTTTGCTCTGGAGATGGGCGTGCGGGCGGGCGACGCGGTCGTCGAAGGATTCAAGAAAAACGACCTCAGCGCCGCACAGCTCGGCGGTTGGACCCAGCCATTCCTCGAAGGGGTCCAGTGGCTGCGAAAATTGGTGACCGCGTTCTACACCAAAGAATTCAGCATCGGCCGGTTCATGAAAGAGTACCCCGAACACCGCGGCCGCGTGACCGATTTGCTGATCGGCCGAATTTTTGAAGAGAGTGCCGAGCAATTGTTCAAAGACATGGACACTTCGATCGAAAAAGCCAAGATGGAAGCGGCGATGTAGCCAGTAGCTCGTTATCGACGAATTTTGGTCGCCATGTTTTTTCCCTCAGCACATCGGTCCACTGGGTTCGGTGATTCTCGAGCGGATCGAGGAAGCCGTTTTCGTTGCGGGGCGCGTCGCCTCGTTCGGATGCATCCCACTGCTCGATGTAGCCGCAGTGATGCCAGCCGATGTAATACGGCGTTGACATCATGCCGCGAAGCATCTCTTCGTAAAGACGCGTGACGTCTTCGAGCGACTTTGCTCCGGT
>NZ_JBFHFD010000882.1:0-2828 GCF_041583735.1 Novipirellula sp. | reverse complement strand
TCTGCCAGACAAAAATGGCGACGAACATTTGGTTGCCTTTTATCGAAAGATCAAAGGGCATCTTCAGACGTACGAAGCGGGGCTATGCGAGTGGAACGAGTCGAACTCGGAATTTGAAATCGTCCGCACGGTATGGAAAGCATCCGACGGGACTCCGCCGCCATCGCTCGCCGAAGAAGGCCATCCGGTATTCTGGACTGACGCAGCGGGAACGCGTTGGCTGCTGTTCGGCAACCCGCTGCCTCGCATTCAAATCGCCGGCACCTACGAAGCCTGGAAAGACTTCGAGAATTGGAAAACGCTGACGCCTCAAAAAACACTTCGCTCGGCCGACGGTGACCGCGAGATCGTACCGCACTCAGGCTCGATTGCATGGAATGCATTCCGCAAACGGTGGGTCACGGTATTCATGCAAAAATTCGGCAAACCGTCCGCCTTTGGAACGCTGTGGTACGCCGAAGCTGACTCGCCCATGGGACCGTGGGGAACCGCCGTCGAAATTCTTTCACATGACAACTACACGTTCTATAATCCACGTCTGCATCCTGAATTGACGCCGGCGGGGGATCACGTCCTGTTGTTCGAAGGGACATATACGGCGGAATTCGCCAATCACGCAGCGCCAACGCCGTATTACGACTACAACCAAATCTTGTATCGACTTGATCTCGACGATCCTGCGCTGCAGCCAGCTCAGCATTCCCTCACGACTTCGCAACCCTAAAAACTGCATCATGCTTTTATCTCTTCGCCAGTTCGCCGCTGTCTTGTTCGCCGCTGTCTTGTTCGCCGCTGTCATGTTCGTTTGCCAGTTCAGTTTTGCGATTGCGGCAGAACCGCCAAGCTCGACTCCGCTTCGTTACACCAAGTGGAGTGGCGAGATCAATGTGCCCGACCCTGTAGCAATCAGTTTTGACAATGAAGGCACGGCCTACGTGACGCAAACGCAGCGGCGGAAGGCACAGGATCTTGACATTCGCAACAATCGCGATTGGATCACCAACGATGTTGGATTCCAAAGCGTCGAGGACCGCCGCGATTTTTATCATCAACGTCTGGCCCCAAACCAAGACCAAGAGAAGAACCGCAAACGCGTTGATGATCTAAACCACGATGGATCGCATGATTGGCATGACTTGACCGTCATCAGCGAAAAAATCCACACGCTGCGTGATCGCGACCACGATGGCACTGCAGATACATTCGAATTATTTGCCGAAGGCTTTCAGACCGAAGTCACCGGAATCGCCGCAGGCGTGCTTTGGTTCAATGGCGATGTGTATGCCACGATTGCCCCCGACCTATGGCGTTTGCGAGATACCGACGACGATCATGTCGCCGACGCTCGTGAAGCGATTGCATCGGGGTTTGCGATTCACATCGCCTACGCCGGTCACGACATGCATGGATTGACCGTCGGTCCCGATGGCAAGATCTACTGGTCGATTGGTGACAAGGGGATTTCATTGACATCACGCGAAGGCACACGCTTTCACTATCCCAACCAAGGTGGCGTGATGCGTTGCGATCCCGACGGCAGCAATTTTGAAGTGTTTGCCCACGGACTGCGAAACGTGCAAGAGTTGGCGTTTGATCAATACGGCAACCTGTTTGGCGTCGATAATGATGCCGATCAACCCAATGAAAAAGAGCGGTTTGTCTATATCGTTCGTGACATGGATGCCGGTTGGCGTTGCAATTATCAATATCGTGGCAGCGGTTTTAATCCTTGGACCGACGAACGATTGTGGGTTCCCCATTTTGACGGACAACCCTCCTACATCCTTCCCACGCTCAAAAATTATATCGATGGCCCCGCCGGATTTACCTTCAATCCCGGAACCGCTCTCTCGTCGGCCTATCGCGATTACTTTTTCTTGACCGGAGCTCCCGGTGGCTTCCAGTTCGCCTTCCAAGCCAAGCCCGCTGGCGCTTCGTTTACGATGGAAAACGAGCATTCGATCGGTAGTGGCATTCCATTGGTTGGGATCAACTTTGGTCCCGACGGGGCGCTGTATGGCGTTGACTGGGGCGGTGGCTATCCGCTGAATCAGTCGGGAGCGGTTTGGAAGATTGACGCTCCCGATTCGGATCTCGCCGAGATACGCCGCGAGGTGGCCCAGCAACTCAAAGACGGCTTTTCGCAACTGTCCGCCACCGAACTCCATCGACTTCTCGGTCACGATGACCAACGCATCCGCATGGGGGCCCAGTTTGAATTGGTCAAACAGAAAAACATCGACACGCTTCGCAGTGCGTTGACATCGGAATCGGAAATGACACGTGTCCATGCAATCTGGGGGCTTGGACAACTCGCACGCGGTGACGAAACCGCAGCCACACACACCTTGATCTCGCTGCTCCGATCCGAGGATGCGGAAATGCGAGCCCAAGCGTCAAGAACCTTGACCGATATCAAGGGTGTCGATGGCGCGATCTTCCTGCCATTACTTGATGATGACAGCGATCGCGTTCGCTTTATGGCAATGATCGCGCTCAGTAAACATTCCTCGGACGATGCTTTCGATACACTGCTGCGGATCTCGAACTCGCTTGCCGAATCGGACCGTTATCTGCGATTTGCGGTCTCGCGAGCGTTGCGAAACTGTGCCACCGCCGATCAGTTGACAGCGGCCCAAGACGCTTCGACCTTGGTCGGCCGACTGAACTTGGTCGTCGCCCTTCGTGGCAATGAATCGCCGCGTTCACTTGAGCCGTTTCTTGGTGATCCCAGTGAGCAGGTCGCGACCGAGGCGGCTCGTGCGCTGCATGACGATTTTTCGAGTGACGAGCAATTGCAGGTGTTGGCCGCCGCGCTGCCCGCGGCC
>NZ_JBFHFD010000881.1:0-2839 GCF_041583735.1 Novipirellula sp. | reverse complement strand
GCTTGCGTCGCGGTTCGCTCGGCGGCCAATTGAGCCGTTCGTTTGTCAAGCGTTTCAAGATGTTTGGTGATCGTTCCGTTGCGAATCTCGCGTGACTTGTCTCCCACGATTTGCATTAACGTGTCCACCACCTGCTTGGCCGTCTCGGCGTCCGCTGCGCCGTATTCAAGCACGATGTCAAATGCGCCCTTGGTGGCTTGAACCTCAATCGCTTTGGCGGTCGCGGATTCCGGGGCGGTCAACGGTAGCGATTCATAGAGCTGGCGGATCGTGTCGGGGGCATCAATTAATACCACCATGTCGGTTGCCAACGGCACTGCGAAAAAAGGATATCCCACCGTGCTCTGCTCTAACGTCAAACGCCCCGTGTAGGTAAACGTGTCTTTGGCAAATCGGTCTCCCGCCCACCATGCGACCGCCACGCCAAGCATGCTGGCGATCACAAACCATTTGACCGATCGCTTCAAGAATTGGCTAAAAAGTTCATTGTCATGCGATTCATCGAATCGAACCGAATGAACGCCTGATGCTCGCTTGATGCTGCCCTGGATTAATTCGTGAGGTTGCTCGACGTTGTCATTTTGCAGACTTAGCATTCAAGGCTCCTATTGGACTTGCGTTGCTTGGACTTGCGTTGCGTTGTTCGCGTCGGGTTGCGATAGAACAATTTATATTGATAGGGTGCGGTGTGATGCGGATCGTTGCGAAGGGGAAAACGTATAGAGAACCGCCGCAATTCCCGCGGTGCACGCCTGCAAAAATCGCACCGTAGGTCGCAACCAAGATCATTCTAAGCGGAATGAAATAGGTCAGGGGGTTCAGTACCCCAATCATATCGGATTTCGCGCTTCGGTATATCTTTTTTTTGAAGCACGCTTCGCGCGAAGCCTAATGGATCACGCTCAACCGCTAGACCGATCGTAATAGCGATCCTTCCGATACTAGAAAGCGGTATATTGATTTGGCGTGGACATCGGTTGCGATTGCAGCGTTTGCAAGCGGCGAGCTTTACGTGCTACCACGGCGGTTGATCGTCGAGCCGAAATGAGTAGCCCTACGATGCACCCCGAATTGAATAAGAATGCAAAGCTATAGGCTTCTGCCATCCATACCGTCACGATCACGACTGACGTTGCCATGACCGAGGAAAGCAAGGCAACCAATAAGAACTCGGTCGGCTGTGTCAAAGTCGCTCGTTGTCGCAGAAACGCCACAAAAATGCCAACCGGAAGCAATAGAAATGCGATCGAACCGACGACACCGGTATTTAAGTAATGCAGCAGATAATGATTGTCGACCGACAAAAAGAGACCTCGCAGATGAGGTTCCAACATGGCTTCGTGTTTGGGTAATGTGCCCCAGTTGCCAAACCCGATCCAGCCGACTTGAGAAAGCGGTTTCTTATAAACCGCAAACAGTAAGTAGCGATGTCGTGACCCCGAATACGTATACGTTTCACCCTCAATTTTAATCGTATGAATACCATCGCTGTTTTCGATCGCGTCAGCCATCTTTAGCATCGTTGGCACCATCACGATGCTAAGTGCGATCGCTAGTACACAAGCAAATAGCGAGAATAGGCGAATGGGTGGGAAATAGTACCAGAAGAGTCCGAAAATCACGCCAGCTAAAACCATGCAAGGTCCGCGTGATAAAGTCGCTACGGTTCCCATCAATAAGATCACGGGGGCGATCAGCCAAAATTTAGATCCGCGTCCCCAATAACTTTGGTAGGTTTGAGTGAGTACCCACGGGGATGCCAGGGCCAGCACAAGACCGGCATAAATCGGATGTCCGAACCATGCCTCGGCTCGTTTTAGTCCCAGCCGGTGCCCCGAGTCCCCTTGCGTCGATCCTTCATGACCGAGCAACGTGTTAAACAGGTTGTAGTCTGCGACCGATTCAAAAATCATCGCGACTGCCAAAATCAACGCAAGCGTCGCGGCCAACGGAACAAAATCGATTGCGTCTTGTTCGTGAATCAGGATCAGCCTCGCCAAAATGTAGGGAAACACCCATTGCGCTAGCAAGCTGAGCATCACCGTGGGGCTGAAGTGGTCGTTCAGTGTCGTGCTGATCGCGGCTGTCACCATAATGACAACCGGCAGCAGATCGATCCAAGAAAAACCGGCAAAGGCAAATTGGCGTGGTTTCACCACGACGACAGCAACTGCCATCAAAGCAACGACACATCGCACGGTGATATCGGCCGCGCCGACGACAAGAGCCAGCCATGTGGGGACTAAAAAAGCAACTGCCCAGCCAGCGCGAGCGGCATGCCGAGGCGAGTAAAATCTCGCCACAAAAAGCATCAGCACTGCGACACTAAGGGCAATGAAATGGAACATGCAATGTGAACGTGACTGGCGAGCAACCCAATACAATGCCGGATCCCTGATCACACCGCTTGTCAATGCGCGCGATCGGGTGGACCCACCCAATGTAATTGCGGAAGGGGGCAGGTCCAATGGGACACTGGGGTGGATGAGCCCGTCATCTCCAATGCGGAACCACTCTCAGCAGTTTGGACGGCCACGAATCAGATGGGTCGGCGGCGATCCAGCGAGCGCCGGTTGTCCAACCTTGTCAGCGAGTGGTGATGGGGGCGACCGTCGCTGGATTGCCTTGATTGATCGCGGCTCGAAACACATCGATCACCCCGGGTTGGAGCTCAACCCCGGCGGGCAATGGGAAACGACCAAGCCCCTTGCCTTGATAATGAATGTCCTCGATCACATTGGGGCTCTTTCCCGTGCGGTCAATCGCAATCGATTGAACTTGCCACTGATGCACGACGATCTCATACAGCACCTCGGCCGGAAGCGGCAGCGTTTTTTGC
>NZ_JBFHFD010000880.1:0-2839 GCF_041583735.1 Novipirellula sp. | reverse complement strand
CCACGAAAGTTGGGAGGGCCCGAAGTCGCCAAGCTAACTCGCAAGAGAGGCAGGCGCCGAAGGTCAGCTCGACAATTGGGACTAAGTCGTAACAAGGTAGCCGTAGGGGAACCTGCGGCTGGATCACCTCCTTTCTAAGGAATTTAGAAATGGATTGGCCTCAGCTTGCTGAGTGTCATCCACTTTGTGAAAATGTCCTCCAATCTAACTCAACAGAATTCAGATCTTCGGATCTGTGTCATCACCAAAAAATCAAACGAAGACCCACTCAGGCCCGTCGCCAGCCTGAGTGGGTTTTTTCGTGCGCGCACATCATCGCATTGAATGTGGTCTTAGCAAAAGTCGCCAAGGCTTTTGTGGCTCGAAATTGGTCGCTGTAATGTCCCCGCCCGAAAGGTTGCAGTGAAGACTAACGCACCAATTCGGCATCCATGACTCGACGTCACCGGCTCAGCCAAGGTTAGCTAGATTTAGTTTGGGGTTTGCTTGGAGCCCGGTTCGAGCTGCTTTCGCGTGCTGCCGAGTTGGTCTTCGCATTCGGGACAGACGGTATAGCGAAGTTCCGGGACGGTTTGTTTCCGGTACAGCCGCAGCTTGATCGCAATGTTCTCCATCTCGAGCCATCCGGAAGGCTCGATGAGTGAGCGTTTGCAAAAACTGCACATGGTTAGAAATGCGGCTGATCGTTGCTGGACAGGATCCAGCATGGCGAGTCGTCGGCTGGCCACCGCTCTTAGCAACACGCTCTCGTATGCCAGTTGCTTGTCGTCGTTCAGGGTGATCGTGAGCTGCATGTACCGTCGCAGCGTGGGTGAATCGCAGCGAAATGGCACGGTGATCGGATTGCCCGTCACCCGTACGAAATGATGGATTTCTTTGTACAGCTTTTGAGTCGGGTAGTCGGCAATAAAGCTCCACAGCGATTTTCCAATCACGGATGCTTCATCTAGATCGAGAGAGTTGTTTTCTTTGGCAAACGCCAGCCACCACTCGTCGACGGCGATGATCGTGTCCGATGCGTCGACGCGGTAGCGATAGATGTGAGAGGTTTGAATGACCACCCTACTAATTCCCAAAACTCGCGGATCGCCAAGTGACTTAGCTCGGATCCGATTAATGGTAACACTGTTTGAGCCGGAGTTGCCAGGAAATCGCTGCCGCGACCCCGCTTGTTGGGTGTTTCTTTGCCCCGAGGGCGCAATCGGGCCGTAAAGCGGTCATTAGACTTGCTCATAGTTCGCTTGATTGCCCATCTTTGCAACAATGTTTCTCAGAGGGCCGCGAAATTTGCAGCGGGAACGGGGGCTCGAAGGCAGGGAAGGATCGCGTCAAGAATCATTGCATGCACTTTTGCTGGCTTTTTTTGCGAGTAGAAAATGACGTTGCTATCACCGCGTTGTCTTCCGTGATGGACTATGATATCGCTCGATATTCCCCTCCCCGTTTCCTCAACAATCGAGAGAATTACGATGCAAATTTGCCGTCGATCCCTTGTGAAGACGCTGTTTCTAGCAGCCGTTTTGGCTTCCCCCGTTCACGCTCAAGAGACGTTGGTTGAGCATGATGCGATCAAGCCGGTCCCGCGCGACAGTCGCTGGATGAAACGCCACGAATCGATGAACGAACGAGTTAAGCAAGGCAATGTCGACCTTGTGTTTATTGGGGATTCAATCACCCAGGGCTGGGAAGGCAACGGTAAGAACGTGTGGGCTAAATACTACGGCGATCGGAATGCGGTGAATTTGGGAATCGGCGGCGATCGCACTCAACACGTGATCTGGCGACTCGATAACGGCAATCTCGAAGGTATCTCGCCCAAAGTCGCTGTGATCATGATTGGCACGAACAATTCAGGCAGCAACTCGCCCGAGCAAATCGCCGAGGGGGTGACTGCGATCGTTCGCCAACTGCAGCAAAAAACGCCTAATACCGAGATCTTGCTATTGGGAACATTCCCGCGGGGGGCGGATCCATCGGACCAAAAGCGTCAAGTGAACGAGAAGAGCAACGAGATTGTCGCGAAGCTTGCTGCCGACGATAATGTTCACTACTTGGATATTGGTGACAAGTTTCTCAGTGACGAGGGGAAATTGTCCAAAGAGATCATGCCTGACCTGCTGCACCTTAGCGAGCAGGGATACACGATCTGGGCTGAGTCGATCGAGCCAACCGTGAAAAAGTTGATGGCCCAGTAGGTCGGCTTCGGACGCTGTCACTCGCGTGCCAGTAGTACCAGCACGCAGCTACCGTCATCTATGACATTGATTCCGGCGTCGCGGGCCGCTTGGCTTGCTTGAGCGTCTTCGGCGCCCGGTTGCATCCAAATATTTTTGACGCCTGCTGCTACCGCATCGGCAACCACTTGCCGGGTTACTTCCGGGGGCGTGATGATCGACAGCGACTCGGGGACGATTGGCAAATCCGCGATTCGCGGGTACGCCTTGTGTCCCTCGATCTCTTCGCTGATCGGGTTCAGTGGATAGACCTCGCGGCCTGAATCGAGCAGCGCACGAAACACCTTGTTGCCATATTTGTGCCGCCGCGTCGAGGCACCGGCGACGGCAAACGTGGGGGCCGTTAAAAACGCTTCGATCGGTTGAGACATCGCCTTTTCCAGATGAAAAAGAGTTCAAAAGTTTAGTGCCGCTCGTTCAGCGGGGCTCGGTGACGCGATTCGAATCAGGTATTTGCCGCGTAGGCTTTGGCCATCACGACGTTTGTCTCACGACCTTCGTTTCCGTCAACGCGAGGGGGGCGATCGTTGCGTATCGCATCGGCGAAATCGGCGATCAGCGGTTCGCAAAAATTGGCCGCGGGTGGCAACGTTTCGATGGTTTCT
>NZ_JBFHFD010000879.1:0-2843 GCF_041583735.1 Novipirellula sp. | reverse complement strand
GTCCGACGGTTGTCACGTTTGCAGCACGATAAACATCCTCGCCCTTCATCCGCCAAACCACATTGGACCACCAAGTCCAATACAACGAATCCTAATTTCCAGTCTGGGAACGTCGGCGATCACCTGGGACGGACGAATAAATTTTCATCCGGTGAACCTCACAAGCTGCCCTCGGGTGCACAATTCGGTTCTGGTTCGTTGCCTTCTTCGTGCTCGTACTCAGTAACGCGGTACTCGTCCTCGTCACCGGCATTGTACTCGGTCACGGCATTGTACTCGGTCACGGCATCCGAACGTGCGATCGGGCGGGGCAACATTGACGCGACCCAAATCCTCGTTCTTCGCACTACATATGCACAGTACAACCCTCTTCACCGCACAAAAAATCTCGCAACGAATGAAACCGCAGATGGACGCAGATGAACACAGATTACCTGCTGACCCATCTGCGTCCATCTGCGGTTCCCACTTTTTAAGTTCCTCGTTTTGCAATCCGACGCTCTATCCCGATTGACACTGGTTGCCCGCCGTTCTTACGCCTATCTCGCGAGTCGTTTTAGCACTGGCCAACATACCCACACCCATCCCATTGCAATCAGTATCACGATAATGGGATCAATAGTAAACGTGACAGACATCGCAGCACCGCAAATGGTGACAAACGCAAGCGTGATAGCGACAGGCAGTCGATGTGCCGAGCGACCATGCTGAGCCCCTTCTGATTCCAGAGCGTTTGGCGGTTTGTATGGACTAGGGCGCATTTCATTCTCGTCGCGATACAAGCTCACATATCGATGAACCACCGGGTGACGTTTCATGATAACACCAAGTGGCTAATCGAGCGGCCACATAGTGAAGGGGTTTGAGCGATTCAGTCGGGTAATGTCCGACATCACCGGGCGGGGAGAGTAAAGTCTTCCATTTGAAAACGGCCGCAAGTCCCGCTCCGTGTGAATGCCATGGTTATGCGACATCCTGACCACGGCGATACAGAAGTGTCAATCGATCGAACGTCGTGGCTAGATCGTCACCAACCAGGTCGTCAGGACCAAACGCAATCGTTGGCAGGAGTGCGTCAAAAATTGGGGTTCGCTTTTGCCACTGAGTTAAAATGGGCAACGTGACTCAGTCGCCAATCTCTGCGAGTACGGGCAGCCCGACGCTGTGAGGCATTTTCTCATAGTAACCTTCGCCAGATGGTGGTGATTCGTATTGGCCCGCAATCATCCACGCTCTGGCGAGCATAGCTACGGAACGCAGATGCTATAATTTGCCGTCTCTAAATGCTTCCCAGCGTTGGGGGCAGCCTTGTGCATCAGAGTCCGGAACTTGAGTCGTCGCTCACTAGATCTGCTCCAAGACAGACCTCTGCAATGGATTCAATTCCACTCCGGGACGGGCCGACTGGACCATCGCGATTGCGTCTGCAGCAGTATTTGCTTTTCCCGATACAAGCAGCACCGCTGAAGCAACAAGGCCGGTTCGGCCGTGACCTTGGGCGCAATGAATCAGAACCGGCTTTGGCATGACATTGATTCTTGCTGCGAGCTTTCTAAGTTCCTCCGAAGTCGCTGCGGAACCATCCAACATGGGATAACATGTGTACGACTGCAGCAGCCAATCACGCTTCGGTTCCGTGAATTCACAAGTCAAGTCGACCACCGACGGGATGTTATCCGGTAATTCGTGTCCTAGCAGTCGTCTGGAAAGAATCAAATCTTTGCCGAGCGAGCTCAGCTTTGGCTCTCGCGAAAGTAGCCGAACCAGATGCCACACGGCGGCAACGTACACGACATAGGGAAACACCAACAGCGTTCCGAGTCGGGAACGTCCGCCGTCAAAGCGTTTGCCAAAGACACCGGGGGCCGAGTGCAAGTACGCCGCTGCAACGACACCAAACGAAAACGCGGGATAAAAAAGTAGCCACGCCCACGGACCAACGCGAGCGGCAGTGATTGATAGTGCCACCGCCAACAACAGAAAGAGAAACCCGTACTTCATGCGGTTGCCTTTACGCTTGAACTTGTGCCGCTGAAATCGCGTCAGCGAGCTCGGATTGATGCTCGGCTGTGCGGACGACGATGGTCAATGAAAGTCCATCGAACCTAGGTTCACCTAAAAGCGGTGCCACCGCGGTTCCAAAATCAGCGATCGACAATGGGCCGTACCCGGTGGCCAGGGTCGGCGTCGAGATCGTCTTCGCTCCTGCTTTGATGGCCATGTCCAATGCGGCAAACACGGTCTGACGGACAAGTGCAATGGACGAATCGTAGAACGGGTCGATTGCGACGGCATGCAGAATGTAATCGAACGGCAGGTCTCCGGCATTACTTTGGACGACGCTTCCCGCTGGCACCGCCGAGATGCCATGACGTTTCAGGTAGGAGTGCAGTTCTTGTTGAATCGTCGGCCCAACCGCCGAAAGGATCGCTCCATTGACGCCGCCGGACAGATTCAGCCAAGGGTTGGCGGTAGAGATCAACCCGTCCGCGGGCACTCTCAGCACATCGCCAACTTGAATGTTGATTTGCATTTCCGTGGAACCTGTTTCGTCAGTCTTTCTTGAATCGGACGATCACGATTCGCCCTGCGAAGCGAACCGTTGCGAGCTGATCCTTCATCATAGCAAGTACGGCGCCGGTCGACCCGCCACCCGTGCCCGCACCAATCAGTGGCAACGCAATCGAAGCGAATTGCTTTTCCTCGGCCAGTGCCAACGCATTTCGACAAGAATCACGAATCGACCGTTCGTTGGACCGCCATGTCATACTGATGCCGGCCACGTGGATGATGGCTTTGAATGGCAGCTTGCCCGCACTGGTCAGCACTGCCCCGCCAAGCGG
>NZ_JBFHFD010000878.1:0-2845 GCF_041583735.1 Novipirellula sp. | reverse complement strand
CGAAGACTTCCGAGCGTGCCAAGCGGACCATCACACACCTCACCCAGGTAGAAGGGACCAGCAACGTCACCAATAGGAATCCTTCCCCTCGTCGAGTTCAAAGTCAACCCCCAAAAAATAAGCTATGTCCCCAAGCGGGGAGGTAAGATGCTGTGTCCCTGAGCGAAGGGGGGGACAGATTGCGGCGGATGTTGCGCTCCCTCAGTCTGACCGTGTTTGCACTACCCACTTACGATGGTTCGTCGACCTCGATTTTATTGGCGATGCTTTCAATCACGATCACAAGTACCGCCGCGCCGATGGCTAAGCCGATTAGCAGCGAGATGCTGCCGGGCCACTGACTCGCCGAAACAAATTCCATCTGACGAAATTTGGTTTCTAAGTTGGCTGTCTCCGGCGTCGGTTGCTGTAGTGGCCATAGCTTGCCAACGCTGCCAATCATCAATCCAATCAATCCCGCCATCGTGGTGCTGCGATGATGCTCTAACATCCATCGCAACAATCGTGAAAACGCCAACAGTCCAAATCCACAACCGCTGGCGAACACGACGATCTGGACGAGTGATTCAAGTGTTACGTTTCCTCGCACGGCATCCTTAATCAATCCGGTTACGGGGTGATAAACCCCGAATAACAATAGCACAAACGCGCCACTAATCCCGGGCAGAATCATGGCACAAATGGCTACCGATGCGCTCAAAAACAAAAAGGGTAGACTCATGTTGCCTTGCCCCATCGGCATCATCGTGATCGCGACCGCAGCGAGGATGCCCGCTCCACACGCGACCACTTGTGGCACGCTCCATTTTTTGACGTAGCTCTTGACGATCCAAATGCTGGCGACAATCAAACCAAAGAAGACTGCAAACGTCTCGGGTTGCTTGTGGTCTAGCAACCAGTGCATCACGCCCGCCAGCGAGACGATTCCGGTGGCGATGCCAACGCCCAGTGCCGCCAAAAAACGAACGTCGACGTGGCGTCCGGCTTCGCGAAACTTCGATTGCACCAGCAGCGAAACAAAATGAGAGTCGATCCGCGAGATGCAGGTCACCAGTCGCTGGTAATGACCCAAAATTAATGCGACGGTCCCTCCGCTGACGCCGGGTACGGTATCCGCCGCTCCCATGCAAAATCCACGAACCACATTTACTATGTCCCCCAAAACGGTCGGATTGGGTGCAAGTTCCATCGCTGTTTCGGCGGGACTGGACGCTGGCTCGTCCGTGGCAGCATGACTCGCAACCGAGTCTTCGGCTTGATGCTCGGCTTGATGCATCGAAACTTTCCTGTGATTTGAATTGAGTCGCGGTGGATACAGCGACAACTATAATCCGATTTTCTAACACTGGACGTTCCCCTTCCACAACTCGGGACCGCCCTTTAAAACCCGCATGGCTCACTCTGAGTCCGATTCGTAGCCTCGCCCGACCTTCGCCAAGGACTAACCTCGCCGTGTTACAGATTCTTTTCCTCGCCGTCGTTCAAGGGATTGCCGAGTTTCTGCCCATTAGTTCTTCAGGGCATTTAGTGGTGCTCGGAGCGTTGACGGGCAAATTGAGCGAATCGCCAACGCTAGAGATTATCCTTCACGCCGGCACACTCGGTTCGATCCTGGTGATTTATTGGCGACGTATCCTTGACCTCTTGTTCAGCGATCGCCGTGTGATCGGAATGATGGTGGTCGGCACCATCCCGGCAGCCATCGTGGGTTTGACGATCAAGAAAAACTTTGAATGGTTGATGCGTTCGCCACTTTTAGCAGGTTGCATGCTGGTCGTAACCGGCATTTTTCTGATTTTGCTCGGTCGGTTGCGGCCTCGCGACGGCGAGTACCAAAAGATGAGTCTGATCAGCGCGTTCGGCGTGGGGTGCTTCCAGGCGTTCGCGATTCTGCCGGGGATCAGCCGCAGTGGATCGACGATCTTGGGCGCGCGGTTGTTGGGGATGAAAAATGAGGATTCCGTTACATTCTCGTTCCTGTTGGCAATCCCCGCAATCTGTGGTGCGGTGGTGCTGGAACTGAAGGATTTCATCGAAGCGGGACAGCTGGATTCAGCGATGCCAATCGAACCAAATCAGGTGGTTTTCTCGCCCGACGCGCTGGCGGTCGGAGCCGTCGTTTCCTTTTTGGTCGGGATCGTCGCGCTGAAGTGGCTGATTGGATGGAGTCGGCTGGATCGACTCCATTGGTTCGCGTGGTGGTGCATCCCTGCAGGAATTGTAACAATGGCCTGTGTTGCAGGGGGTGTAGTGGCCCCTTAGAGGACGTGTTGTTATTGTTTTGAACACCGCACAGACGGGGGCAGGTCGCCCACGCCAGATTACTGTGGACACGCGTTTAGTGCGTGGTACAATCGATGGCATTCGCTTGTTATGCTAGCGACATCATGACCCCCAAAGTGTTAGAAAAGGCCCCCTCGATGTCGGCTCAACTCACAGACCGCCAGCAGAACGTATACAACATGATTCGCTCGCTGATCGTAAAGCGAGGCTACGGGCCTACCGTCCGCGAAATCGGTGAACATTTCGGTATTAAAAGCCCCAACGGAGTGATGTGTCATCTCCGTGCCCTTGAGCGAAAGGGTTTGATCATCCGTAGTCCGAACAAGTCGCGGGCGATCGAGTTGACTCAGGCAGCCGACCGCAATCCGAACAGTTTGTCGATGGGCGGGGTTGTTGCCGGATCCCCCACTGCGTTGCCGTTTGAGCAAAACGAACGAGTCGACTTTAGCGAGATGTTATTTGGCGAAAACCGTTTTGTGCTGCAGGTCAGCGGCGACTCGATGATCGATGCCAAAATTGCCGACGGTGACTACGTGATTGTGCAGCGTCAAGATCACGCCTT
>NZ_JBFHFD010000877.1:0-2864 GCF_041583735.1 Novipirellula sp. | reverse complement strand
CCGTCGAGAACCGAACCCAACCAGGATGCGACATGAGGAACGCATGTTCACAATCCTAACACTTTGATGCGGAACCGCAAACGAACGGCAGCTGCGCATTGCCGCAAAATCGGCTCGCGATCGCCCCGCGATCCTTCCCAAGTCCCTGCAATTTTGTTGGTCAGCGTCCCCGTGGGTGGGCAACTTTGTTGACCGGTTTTCACGGATTTCGATTCGCGATTCGTATCTTGAGCATCGCGGTGGCGTAGCGTTCTCCCAGCAACCACTGGCTGGCAGCGTCAAAATGTGTCCCCTCGTCCCAAGTCGACGTCCCTTCACAGGTCACCAACCCGAATCCTGCACCGCGAGTGCCGACTGCTCCAATCGCGGCGCGAACCTTGTCCCGTTTTCCGTTATCAAACACTTCGCCCACGACGACGGGCAAGTCCGGTACGCCCACGTCCTGGCGGATACGATCAACCAACTGCAACAACCGCGCTTCATAATCGTCGGCGGCGAGCTGCGAATCAGATTCGCCTTGATGCCACAAAAGCCCACAAATGGTGTAACGGTCCCCTCGTTCGCTCAATGCTTGCGTTGCCATTTGTATTGTTTCGACGAAGTCTCGGTAGCGTTGCCCCTGCGTTTTCGGCTCGCCCATCTCACCGGGTTTCCAATCACTTCGCAAACTCGAGCCCCCCTTGGATCCTTTGATGAGGGCCAATTTGCGGTCCGGCTCGGCCTGGAACATCTCGTGTGCGAAGCCGAGTTCGGGACCAAACGTGGATGAGGGCACTTCGCCTTTGTAGCGGGGAGCGATACTGAACCCAGGAGCAAGCGGTTGCCAGCCGTCGCTCGACTTTGGCAGGTTTCGATAATAGATGATGGCATGATCCGATGGCTGACGCTGTTCCTCGGTCAATTCACTCGCTTGGCCCCGGCCGTCCATGTTGGACTGCCCCGCAAGCAAGTACACGTCGTACTCGGCCGCGGTCAAGAAAGAAGGAACGGCAGAGAACAACATCATCAAGCAAACGACATCAGCGGGCTTTAACTTCATCAATAAATCCTCATCTCGGTGGGACTGCAGCAAAGGGGCCTAGAACGATGTTATAGCTGTCTCTGCCTGATCAAGGTGTTTTCGGCGAGGCATTTCAGGCGTGCCGGAGCTTGTGTTTCGCAATCACAATTCAATAAAACACTACTTTTTTTGCGAAAAACCACCGGCCGTGGCCTGGAATTTGCCGTTGCAAGCATTCCTCTCCCCCTGACGTAGCCGCTGAGGAATCTTGTGCCGATCACGCTTAAATGGATTTCGTAATCCGGTGATTTCTACGGCCCTGCCTTTACAGGTCAGCCGGATTCGTGCCGATAGGTTAAACGAGGCTTGTTCAATGAGGCTCAGTGGATCGTAGAGACAGCTTTATGTAGCGATTGAGAATCCTGGTTATCTTACTTACGTGAACGGAAACTCAATTTCTCTCCCCGAAATCTATCGACATAAGAAGAGATTGAATCATGCGTGTCTTGGTGACGGGCGGTACTGGCTTGCTTGGCAATACCGTGCTGCGGCAGTTAGAAGCAGCGGGGCACGAGACGATTGCCCTGGTGCGTGGCGAACCCGATCGGGAAATTTTCTCGGGGCTGAACGCTCAATTTCTGCGTGGGGACATCCGCGATGCGGACACGATCCAAAACGGTGTTGCCGATTGTGATGCCGTCATTCACTCGGCCGGACTGATCCATTTGGGGTGGACGCGGCTGCACGAATCGATGCAAGTCAATCGTGATGGCACCCGTGTGATTGCCGAAGCGTGTCGCCGCTATGATCGCAAATTGGTTCATGTCGGCACCGTAGATACACTGGCGATCGGTTCACGAACGACCAACGTGGACGAATCGACCCCCATCACGACGAGCAACGATCAAATCCCTTGCAGCTATGTACAGAGTAAACGTGCGGGCGTCGACGAGGTGCTGGGGCAAGTCAAACAGGGACTGCGTGCCGCGATCGTGCATCCTGGGTTTATGCTCGGCCCATGGGACTGGAAACCAAGTAGCGGCCGGATGATGATCGAAGTCGGTCGCGCTTGGCGTCCGCTAGCGCCTCCGGGCGGATGCAGTCTGTGCGATTCACGCGACGTTGCCGCAGGAACGATCGCGGCAATCGAGCGGGGCGGCGACGAGGGGCGACAATTCATCTTGGCCGGAGAGAACGTCACCTATTTTAAGCTTTGGAAAGCGATCGCCGAGCGAATGAACTCACGCGGGCCACTGATGCCCACCGGTCCCGCTGGATTGTGGATTGCAGGGAAATTAGGAGATGCATTCTCGCTGGTTTCAGGCAAGGAAGGTGATTTGAACAGCGCGGTTATCCAAATGAGCCGGATGTTCCATTGGTACGACAGCTCGCGAGCGAAGGCTGAATTGGGGTACACGATCCGCGACCTCCAGCAAACTTTGGATGACGCCGCGACATGGATCCAAACGCATCATCAGCATCATCAACGCATCCCGGCTTGACCGGTGCTGGAATCACTCGGCGACTCATTTCGCTCGCCGCTTCGCGATTCGATTCGGTCTCCGCTTCGCGATTCTCTTTATGCCTTCTCTTTATGCCTCGCGTTGGGGTAAGGGATCGCAGTCGGAATGATCCTGAGTTGGCTGGAGGACAAAAATGATCCTATTTTTACGCACCAGCGACAGATTCGGGCCTCTGCCGAGGTGAGCTTTCCCTGTGGGAAAGCGGCTGCTTGCCAGCGTCCCCGTCCGCTCGAACGAGCATTTAGCGTGGAAATCACGGTATTTCCGCGGCGATTACCGCCATGCTCGCGTGGTCCACTCACTCGATTCGCTTGCGAGCTCACTGCCGTATTGAGTGTGCT
>NZ_JBFHFD010000876.1:0-2880 GCF_041583735.1 Novipirellula sp. | reverse complement strand
GGCAACCTGCTGTGGCAACGCGACTTGGGGGTCATCAACGTCAGCAAGTACGGAATCGGTTGGGGCTACGCCAGCTCGCCGGCGATTTACGGTGACCGCATCGTTCTGGTCTGCGATGACCCCACGGATCCGTACGTGGTGACGCTGCGACTGTCTGACGGTGAAGAGATTTGGCGAAAGTCGCGTCAGGAAGATTGCGAGCGAAGCTGGGGCACGGCACTGATTCACCACAACGATGACGTCACCCAAGTCGTAGTCAATGGTTGGCCATGGATTGTTTCCTACGACCTGGAAACCGGAGACGAGGTGTGGCGGATCGAAGGCGGCGGTGACAATCCGATTCCGACTCCGTTTGTTCACGATGATCGCATTTATATCACCAATGCCCATGGGGGTCCGTCACCGATCTATGCGATTGCAACGGATGCCAAAGGAAACTTGACCGAATCCGAATCGGCCGCCGAGCAAAGCGTGGTTTGGAAGGTCGACCGAGGCGGCTGCTACATGTCGACGCCAGTGGTGTGGGGCGACTATCTGTATCTGGGCAACACCAATGGCGTCCTCCGCTGTTTTCACGCCGAGACCGGCGAAAAGATCTACGAGGAACGGCTTGGCAGTGGTGCGTCGATTACCGCATCGTTGGTGGCCGCCGACGACAAGATCTACTGTCCTTCGGAGAACGGCAAGATGTATGTGGTCCAGGCAGGTCCCGAATTCGAAATCCTGGCCGAAAATGAAATGGAGCACCCTTGTTTCGCCACACCCGCGATCTCGGACGGAGTGCTCTACGTCCGCACGACCAAGACGCTCATTGCGATCCAACCGGTACCTGAATCAACAACCACGACGGCATCGAAAACGCGTCCGAACATCTTGTTCATCGCGGTCGACGATTTGCGGCCGTCGATGGGGTGTTACGGTGACCCCGTCGCGATCACGCCGAACATGGACCGCTTGGCCGCTCGAGGGATGCAGTTCGATCGTGCCTACTGCCAAGTTGCGGTGTGCAATCCGTCACGAGCCAGTTTGATGACCGGTTTACGCCCCGACAACTTGGGCGTATGGACGTTGCCGATTCACTTTCGCGAAGCCAAACCCGACGCGGTGACGATGCCTCAGTGGTTTCGCAAGTTCGGTTACACCGCTGTCAGCCATGGAAAGATCTATCACAATCCCACTCCCGATCCGCAGTCGTGGAGCGAGCCGATTCGCAAGCTGCGATCGCTTCCGAATCCGTATCCCGATGGCACTCGCGAGACAGTGCAAGCGGCGATGAAGGAATTGCCTGCGAGGGATTGGCGAAAAAACAACCTGCGAAACCCGAGCACGGCGGCACCCGATTTGGATGACACCGACCTCCTGGACGGTGCGAGAACCGAGATGGCGATCGAAGACTTGCGTCGACTGGGCGAGCAATCCGAACCGTTCTTTCTGGCGATGGGATACATCCGGCCGCACTTGGCCTGGGTTTCCCCGAAAAAGTATTGGGACATGCACGATCCATCCAAATTGCCAGTACTCGAAGATCAACACGTGATCCCAAACACGCCTGGCTACGCGCCAAGCAACAACAGTGAATTGTCGCACTATGTTGATCTAATCGACATGCCGCGGCCGTGGGACGACCGTGAATTACCGCTTGAAAAGCGACGTCATCTGGTTCATGCCTACTACGCCTGCGTCAGCTACGTGGATGCCCAAATTGGTCGGCTGCTCGATGCCCTCGAGGAAGAAGGCCTCTCCGAAAACACGATCGTGGTGTTGTGGAGTGACCATGGGTGGAAGTTCGGCGAGAACCGTGGCTGGGGAAAGATGACCAACTACGAAATCGACGCACGCGTCCCGCTGCTAATCGCTGCACCTGGGATGAAGACTGCGGGGCAAAAGACGGATCAATTGGCTGAGTTGCTGGACCTGTTTCCAACGCTCTGCGAACTCGCCGGAATCGACACTCCCGATTTTGTCGACGGCCGCAGTCTAGTGCCAATTTTGAAAGACTCGCAAACCAAAGTGCATGACACGGCGATGAGCCAGTACTACCGAAATTTTGAAGGGCGTCAGTACATGGGCTATTCGATGCGGACCAACGACTATCGCTTTATCGAGTGGCGAGACTTCGAGACGGGCGAGGTGACCGATCGCGAACTCTACGATCATCGATCCAGCGACGTGGAGAGTGAAAACATCGTTGCTTCGGCATCCGCCGATCTGGTCGACCAATTGACCAAGCAATTGGTCCAGTCGCATCCAAGAAAGCCATTGCGAATGACACCCGCGGTTCATTCGAATCCGAATCCAGGACGCTGGAGTGCCGAACTGAATTTCACAAACAAGACCGAAACGGAATTGATGGTTTACCCCATCACGTCATCGGGGCGACGAGGCCGAGCGACGCGAATCAAACCATCGCAAGACTCGCGCTTCCATGCTCGCCTCGGTGGCGTGTACGTGGTTGAGAGCGAAGACGGCAGCGTTCACGAAATCCATTCACCGTCGTATCCATCACGAAACATCGTGATCGAGTAGGAAAATCGCTTCTCGAGTAGCGGAATTCGTCAACGGCTTGTTGATTTCATGAGCCGTGACGCGTGAGCGGCCGGGTCCCACGCATGACTCCCAAATTGCGTTTCCGCAGCGGTGACATACCGACAAGCCACCTCGCCCGAGCGAAGCACGGGAGAGGTCGGACGGGCCCCTCAAGGCCTCGTCCGGGTGAGGGCCGCGGTGGGCATCCTTGAAGCATCGTTCGATTGAGATTGCTCGGACGGCCCTCACCCGAGCATTCGCTGAAGGCTCTGCTCGACCTCTCCCAAACAAGTTTGGGAGAGGTGACATACCGACAAGCCACCTCTCTCGAGCGAAGGAGACTGCTGAATTAGT
>NZ_JBFHFD010000875.1:0-2881 GCF_041583735.1 Novipirellula sp. | reverse complement strand
CTGCGGCAATTAAAACAAGCCTGCTCCGCACAAACGGTGACCACAATTTACGCGATCGAGCAATGGTCCGAATCGGTGATCCGTGACTATGGAAATCAATTCACTCAGCGCGCCGAAGATGGATTTATTCGCGAATGCCATGGTGATTTGCATCTGGAAAACGTCGTGAATTGGCAGGGCCGATTCATTCCTTTCGACGGGATCGAATTCAACCCGCGGATGCGATGGATCGATGTGATGAGTGACGCTGCATTTTTGATGATGGATTTTGCGGCTCGCGGGCACCTCGAACTCGGTCGCAGTTTCGCGAATCATTACCTCCAGCGGACGGGGGATTATGTCTCGCTGCGTACCCTTCGCTGGTATGTTGTTTACCGGGCGATTGTTCGCGGCTTGGTCGCATCGATCCGGGCCGGACAGTCCGCTGCGTCGCCAGCGGAACGCGACGAAGCAAAAGCGGATTGCCGTAACCATATTGCTCTGGCCCACCAATTTACAACCGAGGAATCGCCTACGCTGTGGATCACTCACGGTGTGAGCGGCAGCGGTAAAACCACCCAAAGCGAACGCATTGTTCAGCAATACGACTGCTTCCGGGTTCGTAGTGATGTTGAACGCAAACGCATGTTTGGGATGCAGTCAACGGATCGTTCATCGCAGAGTGATCTATATAGCGACAAATCTACTGCGGCGACCTACGAACAATTGCAATGTCTCGCACAGAAGATTTTGCGAGCGGGTTATTCCGTGATCGTGGATGCTACGTTCCTCCAGCAATCACAACGATCGCGATTTCGAGAGTTGGCAACTCGCGAATCTGCGGCGTTTGCAATTTTAGATTGTCACGCCGACACCGAAACGTTGCATCAGCGAGTGGCGGATCGGGTGCGCAGCAACGGAGACGCGTCGGACGCAGATAGTACGGTGCTGCAGCAACAACTGGCGACCCGCCAGCCGCTGACACCCGAGGAACGCCAATTCGTCGTCCCGTAGTCGTAATTCGAATAGGCCGTACCGAACAAATCGGTTATCGCGTCATGAAATAATAGGCTGCTGCAATCACCAGGATTCCAATCAAGATCAACGGGTAAGTTAACCCGACCACGGCGAAGGGAGCGCCCGGTGCTTTCTTGCCCAGAGGTTGGTCCTTGGAGTGAATCGAATCGTTCACGTTTTTCGTAACGGATTTATCTTCGTGATTCATGAGCTGGCTTTCAGTTGTACGTCGTTGCCAATGGTTGCCAAAACAGCATTGTGAATGCAGCCCGTTTCCTCGAAACGGTACTGACAGAGCATCGCATATCGCGTGCCACGAACGAGAGATCACACACGTATTGCACTGCCAGCCTGCGGCTAATCCAATCACAGGCTAGCAGCCTGTGCTACGGCATGGCCCTCTGCGCGTTTATCGCGCATCGTGGTTTCTAGTTACGCAGTTCGCCGTCGCTTTGACTCACACCGGGACTCGCTCTCGGCTACGACAGCAACATGATAGAGTCCTCCAGCGGCGACTGCGTGTCAAAGTTGCCTTCTTCCATCGCTTCGTCGACGGCATCCAGATTGACCACCGAAGGCCGAGGGATTGGATCGTTCGTAGTAGAGGAGGGTGCGTACAGGGATTCCGGCGACGTGTCCCCCAATAAGGTATCGACTGCATGCCGGTTCGCTACCGAGTTTGATTCATCGCTGATCGCCGTCGTGGGCAACAAAGCGGGAAGCGATTGGGATGTCACATTGCCGCCAACCGTGTTGCTGCTGACGCGGTTAAGTTGATTGATCACCCGCAGGGCATCGAGAGCGGTAACTTGGTTGTCGCGATTGACATCCAGAAACATGGGGATGACCTGTTCGCCTTCGCCGCCCCCCGTGCGACTGAGCGAATTGATCACCAGCAAAGCATCCAGTGCCGTGGTCTCGCCGCTGGCGTTGGTATCAGTGGGTTGCAAAATGTTGGTCGGGGGAGCATTGGAAAGCGTGCCAGGACCCGCGGACGAACGGATCGCAAAGATACGGTCTTCCAGTTGAGGCTCGAACACAATGGCGTACACGCCGCCAGCTTCAAGCGACGCTGTGGCGACGGTGCCAATCATGTTGCTGATGATCTGGGTGTCGGTGTCGAAAATCAGAATGGTTTCTCTTAGCGAAGCGGTGCCCACGGGGGTGACCGTGACGACAGTATCTGTCAACGCTTGGAACAAAATGGCGGTCGTCGTGCCGTCAGCCGGGATGGGTTGCCCGCCTTCGACTTGGCGTGGGATGACCACGCGGGGAACGGTAGGAGGACGGTCATCGTCAAGGATCGTTCCATCGGCGATGGAGTTCACGATCGTAGCGTCGTCCGAGGCGTTGCGGAGAGTCACTCGAAAGCCTTCGTTTCTCTCAATGGTGTTATCGCCCATGACATTGACTGTCAGAGTCTTAGTCGATTGGCCTTGGGCAAACACGACCGTCCCGCTTGGGAATTCACCGTTTTCAAAATCATCAGCAGTCGCGGGATTGTTGCCCGTGCCGGTAATCTCATAGTCGACGGTGGTGACACGATTAGAATTACTCTCTCGCGTGACCGTAAAGGTAAACGGAGTGAGGTCTGAATTGCCTTCGTTCTTAATCGCGTCCTCGGCAGCGATCGACAACGTCGCCGGATCGACGTTTCCATTCAGGTCGGATTCGAACGCCCCAATGTCAACCGCAAGGCCTTGAGGTCGTGGAACACCGCGTTGGTCATCGCTGAATCCCAGCGCGACACCTGCGTTGAGCGCCGGACTGCCTTCTAACAACGCGATCGTTTGCGTCGTTCCGCCGTTATTACTCAACATGTCCAACCTAGCATCGACATCGATAATATCCGAGGCCAAGGTGCTGAGGAACGTGATCCCCGACG
>NZ_JBFHFD010000874.1:0-2897 GCF_041583735.1 Novipirellula sp. | reverse complement strand
TGACCGGAGCGCGGCCGGTAATGCCAATGCGGCACAAAATCGTAAACGTGTGAATCGCAAGCGCGATGGCTAGCGTTCCCCAAACCGCCTGTCGCATCCGAGGCAAGTGGAACAAAAAGTACATCAGCCCCAAGACGGTCGACACAAGGTACAAAAACATCGTCACGCCGGTGGGCCAATTTGACTGCATCCATCGTTCCAGTGAGACCATGGCTTTGTCATAACCAGGGATGCTGTAGCTTTGCACCGCGGCGAGATGTTTATCGACGGCGGTGTTAAAACCGACCGTGTCCATGTCGCTGTACGCTTTAATTATTTGGCCAAACGACTCGATCGATGCTTGAGGCGTCACGCCGGACCCGAGCGAATTTTTGGTCATGTCAAAAAACGCCGGTGCATAGGCCGACCATTTCGGATTATCGACCGCGGCGTCGGCCACCTCTTCAACCGGCGGGATCACGGCCGGCGCTGGCATCTTGGCCAGACTTTCCATTCGCATTTCGAGTTCACGCAGCGCGAACATTTGACGCGTTTGTTCATCCGTCCCCTCCGGAAAGAAGCTGGCCGGGAATCGCGACGGTGTGGGAATCCGAAACGCTGCAGCGGTCAACGTGTATTGCCGCGTACGACGATCCAATTCGATCAACTTCTTTTCTTTGAACGATTGATGAAGCGTTTCTTTTTTGCCTGCGGCTTCGACAAGCTTGGACGCTTCGTCCCATTGCTCACGAATTTCGTTCAGCGAATAGAGTTTGCTTTTGCGTCGCTCGAGCCCCAGTTCGCTGCGTACCTCTTCGGCATCAATGCGGAACATCGGCAAATCATGAAGCGAGGGATCGTCGATCGCCACTTCCATCAACCACTGCATCGCCGACACTGAACGGCCAGTGGTGTGGTCTTGGATTTCTTTCGGTGCGGTATCAAGCGGCAGTGATTCACGGTTGCTGATTGCTTTCAGAGTTTGACGTGCGTACGCGTCCAACGGCATCACACGGCCGCCAAATTGAGTCGGGATTTTGCCAGCGGTATAGAAGTCGAACTGCTTCATCCGTTCGCTTGGACGCATCGAATTCATCACGGCGGGCCAAGGAATCAGCATCATCAATGAGATCCCCGCAAACACACCGACGGTGGCAAACACGGGCCACTTTGAGGGTGGCGATTGATTGAATTCAGCCAACGCCGCGAGCTCTTTGCGGGTTTCACGTTCACGACGATCCAAGAATCGCGTCAGCGTGCCAAGAAAGTGGACCAGCATGCCCAGCGCGGTGATGCTACAGGCGACATAGGGGATCAGCCAACCCGAGTTGCGGACGACTTGGATTCCCGTCATCTCTTTGCCGCCGGGTAGTGGCGTGTAGTTGGATTGATAAAACGTTTCACCGCGATAACGCAGTGGATTGTTCATCCACACGCGGTCCTTGCGGTCTTCGCCGGTTTCCGTATCGATGATGCGAATGAACGATGAGTAGTCACGCGGTGTGTCGGTGCCGCTGTAGTTCACACGGCGAACGTCTTCGAGTTGCACCCAATACGGTTTGACTTCGCGATGAAAACGCAAGCCGAGGTCATAGCTCTTTTCGTTGACTGTAAACGAATCAAAGTCGTCTTTGACCGGTTCACCAGGGATCAACATCTCGCGATCCGAGATGACTTGGCTGACCAAGTGTGTGCCGATTGATTCTCCCGATGCCTTGTCGATCAGTTCGACGTAAGCCGACGGAACATTGATCGCGCCATCGGTTCCGCCTGCCTTGGTCACCGCAATGGCTTTGACTTCCAACCCGATCCCGGCGGTCGCGATGTTGTCTTTGTCGTCGGCTTGTTTGAGCGTCGAATTGGGGAAGTACTGAATCACTTTGACGTTGACCGGAAGCGTCTCGTCCTCAATCAGCGAACCTGATGCTGCGGCTTGTTGCAAACGACTTGCGGGGATCGCGATAATGTTATCGATGCCATCAAGTCGCTCGATAAAGGTCAATTCGGCGGCATCTAAATTAACCAGCGTGTTGGTCGAATCGCCTTCGACCAGACTGAGCCGTTGTTCAAGTTGGCGGTCGCCAAAGGTGAATTGCCCCAGCATCAAAAGACCGACGCCTAGGTGCAACAGTACGTTGCCGCCCTGTTTGTTAAACACCAGCAGACAGCCCACTAACAACAGACCGCCGACACCAAGTCCTTTGGTCAATTGCCAAACGATCCTCAGTCCAGGATCACCGATGCGGAAATCGTAGAACAGGACTGCTAATAGAACCAGCGTTAATAGTCCGCCTAGTTGGTAAAGCAACATTGCGATTTTCGCGTTGCGAACCTGAGTTCCCCAGGCGACAGCGCCGGCCGCCAGCAATCCCAGACCGACCAACACGCAAACCCAAAGTGCGTCGTACGAAATCGGAGGTGTGCCTTGCAGTCCGTCGTCGTTATGTCCGGCCAACACGACGAATCCGGTGGCGATCAAACCGGCAATCAAAAATCCAATGCCCAGCATCAGCTTCGAACCGCTCGCGTGAATTCGGAACCGCGTGATTTTCGCCGCGACCAAGTTCACCATCAACAGAAAACCGATCAACGCCCCGCCTGGGAACGGGACCTTACCGGGAAATGGCTCGCTATGGCGATAAAACGCTTGCGGGACAAAGTCATCAAAATGAAGCATTGCGACCCACGACAGAAAGTATCGCTGTTTCACCTCCAACATGTTCATCTCGTCTTGGGCGAGCGTGCCTACCAAGACGATGATCAACGACAACGCAAACAGCGTCACGGTCAATTTCAGTGAACCGAGCCAACGCAGCGCAACATGACTGAACTCGCCGAATGAATCTTCGGTTTGATGATCGATGTATTCGGTATGCGAAGTGGTAGTGGCCATGATTTTGATGAAGAGTGAGGTGGGG
>NZ_JBFHFD010000873.1:0-2906 GCF_041583735.1 Novipirellula sp. | reverse complement strand
TGCCCAGTGTGGCACTTTTCAAAATACTGCTGGTGATCTTGTTGATCCAGCTATCGGTTCCCAGTTCGACGTAACCAACCAAGGCGTGGGTCAGCAACAAAATGACAAAAAACGGAGCGATCAGCTTGGTGATCATACCGCCGTAAGAAACCGAACCGGATTGCGCGTGAGTCTGGGGAAAGCGTTCCTTGACCGCGATAAATCCGTACATTGCGGTCGGGATCAGGTAGGTTGCCAGCAGGATTTCCCAGCCAACACTGCCTTTCAAAAAAACAATCAAACCGCCGATAACCAATCCGGCGGGCCAACCCGCGTGCAGGATATTTAGATAGTGAGTCTTTTGTTCAGGGTAAATGGCCGCGGTCAACGGGTTGATCACCCCTTCGCAAATCCCGTTGCCGACCGCGAAAATGAACGCGGACCAAAACAAAATCATGTAAACCGCATCTTTGCCGGCCGCGTTAAATACCGGCGTGGCCGAGAACAACAGCACTGCGGAAATCACGTGACACACCAGCGCCGCCAACATCAACGGTTTGTACCCAATCCAGTCGGTCAGAAACCCTGCCAACAAAATGACAATCCCGAAACCGAGCAATCCCCCACCCGTGATCTGCCCCAATTCGGTCATGGTAAACCCGTACTGGGTCGACCAAACGTCAAGAAGTCCCGCACGTACGGCAAAACCGATACCAGCAGCGATCAAGGCTAGAAAGCCTGCAGAGAGAAGAAGTTTTCGGTTTTCCATAATGCCGGTTCGGTCCGTTGGAGGGGGAGGGAATTCAGATTGACCACGAAATGCTGGCAATCGAAAGTGGTTTCGTCAAGTAAGTCTGCCGTTATTTCGCCAGCAATGAGAGATTAATTCACCTCCACGCTCGTTGCTACTTACTCGCTCGCTATACTCTGCCTAAACAATCAAATTTGCTGCTCACCGCAGCTTCCCCCCTGCTATCGGAGTCCTCTCGATGCGTTTTCTGCTTGCCACTGCCCTCGTTCTCGGAGCTTTCACGACCATGGCGACCGCCCACGATGATCACGAATGTGCACTCGACTTCAAAGTCAAAAACATTGACGGTGAAACCGTGGACCTCGAAGACTACGAGGGCAAAGTGGTGCTAATCGTTAACACTGCCAGCGAGTGTGGGCTGACGCCTCAATATGCTGGACTGCAAGATTTGTACAAAAAGTACGAAGACAAAGGCTTTGTCGTGCTCGGTTTCCCCTGCAACCAATTTGGTACCCAAGAACCGGGCAGCGAAGCGGACATCAAATCGTTCTGCTCGACAAAGTACAACGTGACCTTTCCGATGTTCAGCAAGGTGGACGTTAACGGTAAAGACGCGACTGCGATCTACAAGTATTTGACCAGCAAAGATGTCAAACCGGCTGGCAAAGGCAAAATCAGCTGGAATTTTGAAAAGTTCCTGATCGACCGCGATGGTAATTTGGTCAACCGATTTGCCCCTCGAACGACGCCGGACGACGCTGAACTCGTCAAAGCAATCGAATCGGAACTGTAAGAAGTCGCCGGTTCCTTCACCGGCAACCGCCCCGTAAGCCGGCGGGTAAAGCGTTCAATCCGGCCGCTTGCACGACCACCGCGATGCCGACCGACAGCGACTAAACCGTTGCTATGTCGAGGGTTATGACGCGACCGGGGAGTGGCCGGAACCGTTTCCGGGGTGGTTGCATTTGCCGCACCGCCCAAAATTTCTGCGCCGTTTTGATAGCCTATCAATTAAGCTGCGGCGCAGCCTCTGTGGCGCGCAATGATCGCCCAAGACCGTCTTGGGCGTTTTTCCTGCATTCGCGACACGTAGTAACCACCCCAATACCCTCGCATCCCTTTCCTGTCATGCGTTCACTCTCTTGCTTTGCCACAATCGTCACTGGCATCTCGCTTGTTATTGGCAGCTTGTTCCCTCATTCGGCATCGGCCGAAACCACGAAACCTCTGCTAAACCCGAAGGATCGCGTGGCGATTGTCGGGGGAACCCTTGTCGAGCGGATGCAGAATAACGGTCAGGTCGAAGGTCAACTGCAATCTCGCCGTCCCGATTGGAAATTGACCGTCCGAAACTTGGGTTGGTCCGGCGATGATGTTCACGGCTACGCACGAAAACGCTTTGATTCGCCGCGAGAAGGCTATTCGCGATTGATGGCAGACATCGAAGTCGCTGACCCAACGGTGGTTTTATTGGCGTACGGATTTGCCGAAGCGAGCGACGGCGAGCGGGCGATCGGACGATTTGCTGACGGATTGAAGCGATTGATCCGTGACATTCAGCAAACCAATCGCCGTGTGATCTTGATGACGCCCTTTCCGCTGCCGGGCTTTAAAACCGAAAATTATCAAGAATCCATCGCTCAGGCACGTAAAATCGTGCAAACGGTCGGCAAAGAAACCGATTCCGCAGTGATTTCGATTGCTTGGGAACCGAGTGGCAAGGAAGTCACCGCCGATGGCTTGGTTCCCAACGAAATGGGCTATGCACGTTTGGCCAACGAATTAGCGGATGCGTTGGTGGGTGGCCATCCACACCCGGTTCAAAATGAACTTTCGGAGCAAATCGTTCGCAAAAATGAGCTTTTCTTTCACCAGTATCGGCCTCAGAACGAAACGTACCTGTTGCTGTTCCGCAAACACGAGCAGGGAAACAATGCGGTGGAAATCGGAGAGTTCCCGCCATTGATTGAAGCGGCGGACAAAAAAATCTGGGCCTCGGCAGCACAATAGTGCTCGATCGGCTCGGAAGTTTTGCCACACTTACTCTCCACCTGCTTGCCAGCATCCGCGCTGGGGCTTAGGCTTTTCCGTTTGCGCCGTGGGGATTTCCCCCCCGGGAATTTCCCCCCCCAAAGTTCTTGGGAGTTCGTTTGGTGTCGGGTACTTGTGTCATTGG
>NZ_JBFHFD010000872.1:0-2913 GCF_041583735.1 Novipirellula sp. | reverse complement strand
TCGATTGAACCGGTTGCCGAACCGGTCGAAACGTTCAACTTGATCGTGGCGGACAATCACACCTACTTTGTTGGCCCCGAACGTCTGCTTTCCAATGATGCAACGGATCTCAGGCCTACGCTACAAGTGGTTCCTGGATTGCCCGTGTCATCAGTTGCTTCGACTAAGCGAAAATAGTCGCCGTGATTGTTCAGTAGCGGCACTCGCCAACGGCTTGTTGATTTATTGAGCCGCGACGCGTCAGCGGCCGGGTTCCACGCAGTACCCGGTGCCGGCACACGGCTCACAAGACCAGCCGTCACACGTGAGGTTTCGCTACTCGTCATCTTCTTCTGCCGCTTTGGGAGCTTGGCCAGCGTACAGCGGCATATGGCGGTAATAAACCTCGAGCGAGTAGAGTGAGAAACAGGTCGTGTAAAGACGCCCCCCGTAGGTTCCCCATGCATCGTTGACGGGAGACCAACTTCCTTGTTCGCCACCGTTTTTCTCCTGCATTGCTGGCAGTTCGACTCGCATTTTATCGTTCCATTTCTCCCACAATGGACCGCCGTAGTGGTGCAGTGCCTGCGTGGCGTAGTACCAGTAGTAGACGTCCGAGTCACGACGGTCGATGGGGTCCTTGGCAACAAACGATCCAAGTCCGTGTGTCATTTCAGGCCGATTTCGCTGCCATCCTAAATATTGCCGGCACAACAGACCCTCGGCCGTCATCGAACGTGTGGCCTCTTCGCCCACCTGGTACGAATACCCTTGGTCATACCCTCCTCCGCCAACGGTGTCTAAGTACTTTTCGATATTCATGAACACGTAGCGATCCACATCCAAACCGGCTGCCTCGCCACTTTTTAGCCCCATCAAGAACCATCCGGTGACCGACGTGTCGGAATCAAATTTGGGTTGGTAACGCCATCCACCTTGAGGCGATTGTGCATCAACGGCAAAATCGCATGCCAATTGTGCATGCGGTCTTAACCAGTAGTCGTGCGTCATGCCATAAAGCTCGCATAACGCGATCGTAGCCAATCCTTGAGCATACATTTTCTCGTGATCATTGGCCCGCTCGGCCATGAAACCGACTCGGTTTTGTTGTTTGACAAGCCACTGTACCGCGTTCATGACTTCATGCTTGTATTTTCCACTGCGGTGGGTGTTGCCCGCGCCCATAAACGCGATCATCGCCATTGCGGTGGCCGCCGTTTCGTTCTCCATCAGGCTGCCGTCACGGTAGGGACCCCGCATGCTCCAACTGCCGTCGGTTCGTTGTTGACGCTTTAACCATGCCAATCCAAGGGCCACCGCATCTTCGGTCACTTGGGTGCCTCCGTATTTGGCCAGCAGTTCCTGTTTGGTTTTTCCCGTACGGCCGCTGAACATCGAGCTGACTTCGCCGACATTTTTGGAAACTCCAAGCGATGCACCTGATGTTTTCGGAAGTTGGCTGAACGGATCTATTTGTGACATTTCAGGGGCAAATGCCTGCGGCTGAGCAAGCGTGATTTCCTTGAACAGGGGGGCCACCTCGACTTGAGAAGCGAGACCAAGGTCGCTGGCAGCATCCACGGGAGCAAGTTCAGGTAATTCAATGGGCTCCATTGAAAACTCAACGAGTTCGGGTTTCGTTTCCACCACTGCGGCCGGAGTGATCGTCAGCAGGATTCCATTGACCGTTTCACTGGAAATGGTAATGAACGCCAAGACCAGCAGCAGGATGAGGTGGAAGATCGTGCTAAGTAGCCAAGGCGGCGCGTTTAAGATGCGGTCCTTGATTTGCTGAAGCGAATAAGGGTTCAGGTTGGCCGCTACGGTTTCATCGTTTGGGACAGCGAGCGGCGGTTTGCTATTCTGAAGCCAAGGCTGCGAGCGTTCGCGGTTGGATTCCCCATGCTCGCCACGCCATCGAGGGGGGGATTTCCTCACGCGAGGTGGAGCCGGAAAAGGCAGCAACAGAGAGTTTGATGAAGTTTGCATCAAATCGGCTTTCGTTAGCAACGTCTTTTGATGGCTTCAAAATCAGCCATCTATTGATAAGGACGATCTTTAAACGCGACTGTCACAGCGGTTGGATTGATGGGGGAGCCGCTGGCTACAAAAGATACGATTTGTATTATAGGGGTGACATTACCTACTTTGCCATCTTGTCCTGCAAAATTTTGACAGCGATGGTCAAAATAAGGCGATGTGATGTTGATGCGATGCTTCTGTTTGTTCGGTTTTTAATTGGCAATGAGGGTATCCGTTTGTATGTGCATCCATTTGTATCTCCGAAAGGAAACAGCTGCTGTTGCCGATAGGCGAAAGTTGTTTCGGGAAGTCGCTGTGGACGGCTAGAGACGGGTGCAAGAGGTTGATTTCATATCTAGGAGCAAGCTGGAATGGCTTGGATGCGTTACGGGGGCGAGATTTTGCAGTACTGTGAAGCGAGATCCAGGCAACTGCGTGCCGCCGATCTGGTGACATCAATTCAGAATGTCTCATTATTTTAAGAAACGAGTTTGAGCTAGACATTAGAAGATCCAGCGAGTTCCGGCCAGTAGCGAGTTGAACGACGAATCGCTGTTGGCTTGGCCTTGGTAGGCCACCGTGAACTGTCCGCCCAGCAGAACCCCCATATCGACTTGGGCTCGCAAGATGGCCCAGTCATCGCCAGCCATGACGCCCCGGTCCTCGAGCGACCCCGTCGCGGTGCCGCCATTAGCGACCTGCGATACAAACGTCTCGGATTCATCCAGGTACTCATGCATCCATCCAAAGCGCAGCCGAGTGGTAGCGATGCCAAGCGGGGTTGGGGCGGATTGGTTGAGCGAGAGTCCCAGCACGCTGCGAAGCGATTCGCCCGAGCCGCCACCGTTGATCAGTGCGAAATCGTCATCACCGGTTTCGCGAATCGCGTCGAGTTCGACGCGTGTCGTGTGT
>NZ_JBFHFD010000871.1:0-2914 GCF_041583735.1 Novipirellula sp. | reverse complement strand
CGCCGAACGCAAATCATCAGGATCGTGACGCACCCACAATTGATTGGCTCGCAGATCGTTTGCGACAAACACATCGTTACCAGGCGTTTGGTCCAAATCCGTAACCAACAAGGCTAGCCCGGTACTAAAGCCGTCTGTATCTTGATCCCCGAGCGGTTTTGGCATCATCGTTCCATCGCCGCCGGAAACCCAGACGCGATCCATTGCGGGCTTGAACTGCAACGGCCCCGGCAACGAGACGGGCTTGCCATCGGCGTCATACTGGATCGGATCAAAAATGCGTGGATCATCCAGATAGTTGATCTCGATAATGTCCGGAAGCGTGTCGCCTGTCACGTCGGCGATCGCCACACTGCTGGTGAACGACGACACCTCTGCGAGTGAGTCGTCGGCAAGCGGACGAAAGCTACCATCCCCTTGGTTGATCAACAGTTCGTTTCGCCCCAAGTTGCCGATCATCAAATCGGCGAAACCGTCTTGGTTCCAATCCCCCGCGGTCACACCGACGGCGTACCCTCGATTGTCCGCCGTGGCCCCTGTGATGACGTTTATAAATTGACCGTCATGATTTCGAAACAACGCATTGGAATGAGCCGAAATCCCAGCGGGCGGAGTTGTCGCCGCTTGCCCAAAATAGAAGTCAACGTGTCCATCTCGATCAAAATCCAAACATGCGACTCCGCCACCGAAGGCTTGGAAGATTAGGAATTCACGTTCCACCGGGACGGCGGCATTGCGATAGCGAAACTCGATCCCGACTTGCTCGGCGACGTTTGAGAAAACAGCATTGATCGGAGGGAAATCGTCGCGAGTCGTTCTAACATGCGAGACGGTTTTGATCGCAGCCTCGGTGGTGGATGAAACAGGTTTGAGCATGGCGAACCAGCGATCCAGCGACGGCAACTCGCGTGGATCAAGCCCACACAAGATCGTCGATTCGTCGCTGCCGGAGGGAAACTCGGCCAGGACGCGTGACTTGTAACTGCCAATCTGATGACGCTGAGGCGACTGAGGCGAGAAAAGAGCCAAGGCGAAATCCTGCCATGCAATCGCCTCCAACGACCGCCCCACACTCATCAACCCGGTCGCCACATCGACAAACGCTTGCGAATTCGGATGCGTTGAATCGCGGATCGTTCGGACGTTATGTCCCAACGTATCGAGCAATTGGGATCGCGTGCGAAACAATTCGGCTTGCGACGTGCGTCCCGCATTTTCGAGCGACAGAATCATCCCATAGTGAGCGTCCAAACTGTGCGGTTCCTTCTGGATCGCATTTGCAAAACAAACGATCGCTGCATCGTCTTTGTCGTGGATCGCCAAGTTCCCGCATGCGATCCAGTAATCGGGATAACGCTGGCACTGAATCGGTGCCGAGGCAACCCAATCCCTTAGCTGCGGATACATCTGCGCGTCGGCCAACGAGCGGGCATGCAATGACAAGATCGCTGGATCGGTGCGGCGCCCACTCGGGTCAAACTCACTCAAATACTGAAGTGCCCGACGAGGATTCCCCTCGATGCGATAGGCCAAAGCGACACTCATCAAGCTCAATTGATGCTTCGGCCACTCGCTGCGATCCTGCGGAATATCCTTCACCGCGACCCACGACCGATCGGGAAAGATCAAGCTAACCAATTCGTCAAGCGTCATCGAATGGTCGCGAATCAGAATTCGAAGCTGCTCATTGGCGTCAAACATGTATCCTTGTTGATTCAGCATTTGAGCCAACCGCCGCCGAGCTTCGTAAAACTCGGGCGACCGTGTCAGCAGTGACTCAAGCCGCCCGATCGCTTCTTCGACCGCTCCGTCGTGATACAACAGGTTTGCCGCATGAGCCTGCAGATCGTCGTGACGTTGCGGATGCACATCCACCATCCGGTCCAACAGCGATACCGCTCCCGCGATGTCCTGATCGGCGACCAACACCCGCAGCATCAACGTATTAAATCGCAAATCATCAGGATCCTCGATCAACAAATCACGGATCACCAACGAGGCTTCCGACGTGGCCCCCGCTTCGATCAACCGCACGGCGGACTCAATTCGCTGTGATTGCGTCCGCGACGATTCCGCTGCGGATTCCGAGTGGTTTGCGATCGGAGCGATGTCTGTGGTGACTTCGTTTGCCTCGCGACAGCCAACCACTCCCACGGTCATGACGAACCACAGCACCGTTAACATGCAACTGCGGCTACACGCATCGAATCGCCGTCTTTCACCGAAGAAACATCTTCGATACAGCAAGAGGACGTTCACGAAATCAATGATCATGTCGGACCGCGACCGGCGAACGGATTTACTAGAGCCAAGGATTTTGAATTTCATCGCTGCCACCTAAACGCGTCCGCGTCTGCTTGCACGAGCAACCAGCGAGAATTGATCGACAGTCGATGGAATCGCTGTTGTTGACCATCGGGCCAATTCACCACGACAACGCAATCGCCACTCGCGCTACCCATTCCGACTCGGATCACACGCTCGTTGCTACACAGAAATCCGTCACCCGAGATTTGCCCCGCGGTCCACTGTTGATCGCCCGACTGGACATGGACGGTCGCACCAATTGCGTCTCGCGAGCAATCGCGTCCGACAAGCTGCAATTCCAACCAATTTCCCGACGGTTTACTGTGGTTGATCAGCAGGGCAACAGGTTCGGATTGGTGTGTCACGACCAAATCGGTGCGTCCATCACGATTGGCATCCAGTTTCCAGAGGGCACGTCCGACGTGGGGCGACTTCAAATATTCGCCGGCAATCCGATCAGCAATCGAAGTGAATTCGTTGGCGTTCGCACCGTGGTCGAGCCAACGTCGCTGAAACACCTGCATTGGTTGGGCATAGAACGCAGCACGGTCGCCACTGGGATAGTGGTCCACATGTCCATTGGACACCACCAACTCGAGAACCGCGT
>NZ_JBFHFD010000870.1:0-2915 GCF_041583735.1 Novipirellula sp. | reverse complement strand
GCACTTTGCTGAGATCGGAGATCCCGAAATTGAAACCACCATCGCACAGCAAGAAATGGCGTTCCGAATGCAAACGTCGGTTCCCGAACTGACCGACATCTCCGACGAGACACAGGAAACGTTGGCGATGTATGGCCCGGAAGTGAACAATCCCGGTTCCTACGCGCGAAATTGTTTGTTGGCACGGCGGATGGCCGAACGTGATGTTCGTTTCATCCAACTGTTCCATCGAGGTTGGGATCACCATACCCGATTGCCCATTAACCTTCGCGGACAATGCCAGGACGTCGATCAGCCGACGACGGCGTTGCTACGTGACTTAGAACAGCGCGGATTGCTCGACGATACTCTTGTTGTGTTTGCGGGTGAGTTCGGAAGAACCGTTTATTGCCAAGGCGAGTTGGATCCGGAAACCTATGGCCGCGATCACCACCCACGCTGTTTCACCGCTTTGCTGGCTGGCGGTGGCATCAAAGGCGGCATGCGTCACGGCATCACCGATGACTTCAGCTACAACGTCGTTTCCGATGGCGTCCACGTTCGCGACCTACATGCAACCATGCTGCATCTGCTGGGCGTGGATCACAAACGTCTGACTTTCCCATTCCAAGGACTCGACCAAAAGCTTACCGGCGTCGAGCCGAGCCGCGTGGTCAAGGAAATCATCGCCTAGAACGTTACTCGATCGTAGATTACTTGGCGGCCGCCTTGAGCTTGGCAAATCGTGCTCGCATCTCACTCAGTTGAGCGGCGTGTTCTGGGTTGGCGGCGAGATCGTTCTCTTCGATCGGATCGTTCTTCAGATTGAACAATTGCTCGCGGTCAAATTCAGGCCAATAAAAGAACTTCCAATCCTTGCGAACCAATGCTTCCGAAGCCGGGATGAAATCGGTGCTCCGCAGCATCGGATGCTCGTAGAAGAACTCGTCACGCCACTGGGGCTTCGACTTGGAAAGATACAGCGGCGCGATGTCCGTTCCTTGCATCGTTTCAGGAGCCTTGATCCCGACAGCAGCAAGGATGGTCGGAGCAAGATCCACATTGAGCGTGAATTCGTCGTTGGTTTGTCCGACTGCTTGCTGAGGCATACGCGGATCACGGATGATCAATGGAACGCGAATGCTTTCCTGGTGTGGGTACCATTTGTCCGCCAAGCCGTGTTCGGCATGGTAATAACCATTGTCGGTCGTAAAGATCACCAGCGTGTTCTCAGCGACTCCCTGTTTCTTCAGTTCCGCCAAAATTCGGCCGCACGTCGTATCGACCTCGGTGGCCAATCGATAGTAGTTCTTCATCATCGTCTGATACTTTTCCGGAGTATCAAAACGCCAATGCCAACGGTTGCGTCCCTCATTCTTTTCATTGCCTACGAAATCCGGCAACCGTTCAAACGACTCTTGGGTCGCATTGACTGGCACTGGAATCGTGATGTCCTGATACAACTGCATGCTTTCGGGTTGCGGCAGGAACTGCTGAGGGTGAGAATCCTCGGCATGCGTGGCAAAAAACGCAACGGTCAGACAGAACGGTTTGTCGGCAGGCCGACTTTTTAGGAAATCCATTGCGTCATTTTCGTTCTTCTGGGTCACGTGGATTTTTGAACCATCGGGCTTGGTGATCCAGTGGGTTCCATAGTAGGAACGGCTGAAGTCAAAGCGTTCGGCCGGAAGTTTCCCGTTGTGCCATTTTCCGACGTGCCCAACGTAATAGCCGTTCTCACGCAGCAACCCCGGGTACGTTTCGGACCAATCGGTCTTCCACGGTTTAAACGACTGGTTGCCATGTCGCGACATCCACTGCCCCGTGAACAACGACGCACGGCTGACTCCACAAATCGAGGTGGTCACGCAGTTTTGAGTGAATCGCATCCCCTGGCTCGCGAGCTGATCAAGGTTCGGCGTTTTGACGACCGGATTGCCAGCGACTCCCAATGTGTCATGCCGCCAATCATCGGCATACAAAATCAGGACATTCATCGGCGATGCATCGGAGCGGCCCTCATTCGCCTGCTCGCTCGCTCCATCGACTCGGTTGACGTCGAACATTTGGACTGCGGCAAGGGCCAGACATACGATCAAGGCAAAGGTTTTCTTGGTCATTTGAAATACATGGGAATTGAAGGAAAGCTCGAAATAAAGTTTGACGCAATCGGCAGTGGACTAGGGTTTTGAGGGCTACGGAAGATGCACTTGAACCGCGGTACCCTCCGCGGTGAGCGTTGCGTTGACCTTCTTGGTCACTCCATCTTTCTCGACCGTGATCTCATAATCGCCCAAAAAACCGCGCAGCTGGCTCTTGCCATCGTCGTCGGTTTGGCTCACTTCGTCAGTCCACCACTGATTCGCAACCAGATCGACAAACACCTCGCCCGCCGGCTTGATCGTCCAATCTGCACGCCAAAGGGCTGCAGCAGGCTTCCAGTGCATCTTCTCCCAGAACCCCCACTGCACGATCGCTTCAAAGTTAGGATGACTAAACGTTGCAATCATCACGTCACGAAAATAGTCGGCCTGCAACTGTTCGTCATCCCCGGCATCGACATCAAACTCACTAAGCTGCAGACGCGGTGCAATTTCGGCGAATTCGTCATAGACTTGCAATAACTCCTCGGGTGGCGTCAGCGTGGTGGAATCAAAGTGCGCCATGAAGCCGACAATATCGGCTGGCTGGCCCTGTTCGTTCAGAAAGCGGATGATGTGCTTGTAGGGTTCGCGTTTGTAGCCATCCGGAAGAATTTTTCCTTCATTGATGGCGTGGGTCGCATTGGGTGCCAATCGCCGGGCTTCGGCCATAATTTCCGCGTAGATCTCTGGCCCGCCATATTCCTTTTCGTAGGTGTGTTTTCCCCAACCGATAATGTGATTGATCGTGTCCCACTCGGTGACAAATTCGGACGTGGCCGGAAGCTCGTCCTT
>NZ_JBFHFD010000869.1:0-2921 GCF_041583735.1 Novipirellula sp. | reverse complement strand
GCAGTCCAAGCGATCGCGTCGAACGTCTCGAAAATCTACCGGACTGAAATTTCATCGACATACATTCCGCCGTGTTCGATGGTCGTTAAACGGATCGTGTTGGCTCCGCGCTGGATTGGAATGTTGACGGTCACCGCTTTCCAATCGGATCCCCAGTTCTTCGTATTCGGAAGCATCAGTGTTTCGTTAACGACTCGGCCATTCACGGTTAGCTTGAATGCACGACCCGAACGTCCCTTACGTACGCCGCTGTAGCGAATTGTAAGATCCGCCTGCCCCGCGTCACCGTCGTTTTCCAGATACCACTGTACATAGGCATCTTTGTTTTGGCCAAAATCAATGAATCCCTTGCCATTGAAATTCTTGCCGCTAGAAACAACCTTTGCCCCGCTCAACGTTGCATCTTCGGCCTGGTCGCCTCCGAGATTCGATTGGGTTTGGCCTCCATCCCATACAAACCCTTCGTCTGCAGCGAAACGCTCTTGAAGTGTCTGGACAGGCTTTCCGTCCAACGCAACCATCGCTTTGACGGTGGTGCCAAGCGACACCTCGAACGGCGTCGAATAGCGAGCCGATTGCGAGGTCGGTGCAGAGCCATCGAGTGTATAGAAAATTTCGATTCCAACCGTTGGAGGCGTTCCTCGCAGCGACAGCAGCTGCACGTCGATGCTCACCCTCTTGGATGTTACCTGCTTCTTTTCGCCAAGAATGCAGCTGGCCATCAAGGTGATGTCCCCAGGCTGACCGGTCGATTCCACATAACCGCGGGTCAATCCGTAGAAGGCGATTCGGTTGTTAACCCCAAAATGCTTTTCGACATCGACCGGGCTTCCGTTGTCCAGCGCACGAATCACACCAGGGCCGATCACATTGAAATGGGTTCGGTTTTCTCCGTAGGGATAGAACTCGCCCTTCTCGTCAAGCGTGGTCACACGCACTTGAACGAGATCCGTGCCTTCACTGGCCATTGGTTCGCCATCGATCGATAACGCGATTCGCGAGGGGGCATCGGCAGTGCGGATCACCTTTTCCGCAACAGGCTTCCCGTTATTGTAGCCGACAGCTTTCAATTCGCCTGGCTGCCAGCCCACCATCCATTGGCACTGCATTTCATCGGACTTGGTTCCAGGCTTCTTTTTACCCAGCGATTGACCGCCCGAAAACAATTCAACGACATCGCAGTTGGAATAAATCCAAACCGGAATCTGCGTGCCGGGCTCGAGCGTCGGGTGCGTCCAGTGCGGCAGGATGTGAACCATCGGTTCATCCGTCCACTGGCTTTGATAGAGGTAGTACAGATCCTTTTCAAAGTTAGCCATGTCGATGGCCCCGCCCATGAACGATTTGAACGGCCAACCGCCATGCACATAGCCTGCTTCGCCGATGTAATCGTGTCCCGTCCATCGGAACGAGCCGGCATAGTTCGGGATGTCGCGAAGCTGCTCGATATTCTGGCGTGCATTCAGGCGAACGGTTGCGTTGTCGTAGCTGGAGTTGAAGATCTGCTTACGGTTTGCTCGCCCAGCCTCATCCGTCCAATCATTGAAAAATACTTCTTTCTCGGTCAAGTCGGGAATCCAATGCGGCTTCTGCCCTTTATTGGGATAGCCATCGCGATACCACGTCTTGGTGCGATAGAAGCCACGCACCTGCCAGGTGTGCGTGTTCTCGGTTCCGATAAACACGCGATCCTTCTTCAGTTGGTCGAACCAGCCCATCTTTTCGCTGCCGCCGTTCACGCCGAAGACATCCATGTATTCCGATCCAGAGTGACCGGAGGTGACCGGACGTGTGGGATCGAGTGCATGACAACGTTCCACCAAATCCTTTCCGATCGCTCCATGGGTTTCGTTGCCGACGCTGTAGATGACGACCGAAGGATGGTTGCGATCGCGCCGAACCCAATCGGTCAGATCCCGCTGCCACCAATCGTTAAAGTAATACCGTCCATAGTCATGCGCTGCTTTCTTCTTCCAGCCATCGAAAATTTCATCCATCACCAACATGCCGACTTCGTCACAGATGTCGTAGAAAACAGGCGTCTGTGGATTGTGTGCAGTGCGGATAGCGTTGCAGCCCATTTTCTTGAGCTGTTCGATGCGGAATCGCAGCACTTTGTCGGGGACTGCCGCACCGAGCGCACCGGCATCTTGGTGGTTGCAAACGCCTTGCAACTTGACGTTTTTACCGTTCAGCCACATTCCGGTTTCCGGTTTCCACTGCACATCGCGAATTCCGAAGCGGGTGGTCGCCGTATCCACGGTTTGCCCGTTGGAAATCACTTTGGTGACGACTTGGTAGAGATTCGGTGATTCAAGATCCCAGCGACGTGGCGAGTCAATTTGAAGCTTGAAACTTTGGGTTTGAAGCTGGGACGGAGCAATGTTTACCGGCTTTTGTTGTCGGGTGACCTGATTGCCGTCGGGATCCAAGATCGCGATTTCGACTTCAATCGATTCCGTTTTGCCAGTGGTGTTTTTGATCTCGGCATCCACTTCAACGGATTCGCCTGTTGTGCGAACAAAGACTCCGTCTGCGGGAACATGAATCTTATGTCTCACATCAATCCAGGTATGGGCATAGATACCGCTACCTGTGTACCAACGTGCGGAAGGTTGTTTGCTATTGTCCACCCGCACCGCAAAGGTGATCGAGTCAGAGGATTCAGCGATGTCGCTGATGTCATACGAAAACGAACTCCAGCCATACGGCCGTATCCCGAGCTTCTGGCCGTTCGCCCAGACGGTGCTGTTCATGAAGACGCCATCAAACGCGATCTCGACATGCTTGCCTTTCCAATCACCAGGGACCGGAATGGTCTTGCGATACCAACCAATGCCTGCCGGAAGATAGCCGCATTGATCCCCCATCGGATGATCCTTGCGATATTCGCCCTCGATGCTCCAGTCGTGCGGCACATC
>NZ_JBFHFD010000868.1:0-2944 GCF_041583735.1 Novipirellula sp. | reverse complement strand
GGCAAAGCTTTCAGCGCCTCTGGATTGTTGTAATCGGTGGGCACGCCATCCCAGACGGTCTCTTCATTGAACTGGATCCGCTCGTTATTCACCCCGCCAAAAACCATCGCGGCCAACCGACCATTTCCAACCGGCAACGCTTCGGTTTCCCACTTGGTCGCCGGTTTGCGGTACCACAGTGTCAACGGATTTTCGGGGGCAGCAGCCTCGTTGACAAACGCCATGTCCGCCTTGGGGTTGTTGCTTTCGTCCACATCGTGACGCGCTGCCAAAGATGGTTCTGCTGCGATCCAGCCCACCATCACAAGGGCCAATAAAAATCGATGCATGCTGATTTCCAATCTTGTAAATTTTATCGTTTCGTTTGTGTGACGGCGTGAATCCTTGTCGTCGTTACGATGCGAATCTGCTTACGACCCACCGAAGAATTACTTCGTTTTCCTGCTAAAATTTGAGCTGCGAACTCGGCGGCAAAGGCACGTTATTCGCCTGACGCCAATTGACAAGTTGTTTCAATAAAGCCTGAGCCATTTCAGGATTTTCTACAGACAAATCACGACTCTCTTTTAGGTCCTGCCGCAGGTTATAAAGTTCAATATTCCCCTCTTTCAGAAACTGGATCAGCTTCCAGTCACCTTTGCGGATAATCGAGCAGGGAGGATTCTTGTAGGTGCTGGCAATGTGCCAAAAGATTGCCCGGTCTTTCAGCGGCTTGCCCTGCAGCAGCGGAACCAAGCTGTCACCGTCCAGTGTACTCGTGTAGTCCGTGATGCCCGCCAACTCAAGAAAGGTCGGGAAAAAGTCGAGTCCGTGAATCGGCGTGTCGCAGCGGTTCGGTGCGACGGTTTTCGGCCAGTTGATCAGTGTCGGAACACGCAATCCGCCTTCGTAGACATTGCCCTTGGCACCACGCAGGTTCTCGTTGCGACTTTGAAGCCCGTTGAAGCCGTTGTCGGAACTGAAAAGAATCACGGTGTTTTCGCGTAGCCCTGCCCGATCGAGATAGTCCGTGATCCGCCCGACATTTTCGTCAATCGATTTGATCATCGTGGCATAGGCGGCTATCTCTTTCTTCTTCTTTGCCGGACCCATCCCCTGCCCAGTCGAAGGGTCGCCCGGCTTATTCATGAAGTGGGATAGCCATTCTTTGTTGCGAGGCACCGAGGGTCTGTGCGGCGCGTAGTAGTGCAGGTTCACAAAGAAGGGCACATCTTGGTGGCGATCAATAAAGTCGATCGCATCGGACGTGAGCCGGTCCGTCAGCCACGGGGCGTCTTCCTGATCCGCAATGAAGGGGTTTTTAAACGGGGCCACATAGCCCCCGCTAGGTGCATTGTAGCCCTGGTCATAACCGCGTGCCGGATCACCCCACCAAGTGCCGCCCACATTCTCATGGAACCCGCGCCCGGTCGGATAATACTGCTGAATTTCTGGTGACCGGTGCGCCGCGAGCCAACTCAAATCGCCATTCTTCGGCTGGCTCAATTTCGTTTTCAGCGGAAGCGATGTTTCTTCCGCCGGGTTTGGCCCGACGATATGCCACTTGCCGAGATGGATCAGCTGATAGCCTGCACTGGCGAGCGGCTTCGCATAAACCGAATGCTCCGCGCCGACCGTCCAACTAGAGAAAATATTGTCGCGGCTATTTCCCTTCTCCAGTACCGGCACGGTGTAACAGTTCGTGCGGAACGATTGTTTCCCGGTCAGGATCGCGGCACGCGACGGCGAACAGGTCGGGTACATGTACGCCTCGTTGAACACCAAGCTCTCTTCGGCCAGCGAATCTAGGTTGGGCGTCTCGAAATATTGGCTGCCCATAAAACCAACATCCTGCATGCCAAGATCATCAGCGAGGATGAACACAAAGTTGGGCGGTGCCGCGATTGCGGCCGATGACCAACCGATGGCCAAAGCCGCTGCGAAGATCCAAGTCGTGATTCTTTGTGATGGACGCATGTCGGGTTTGGGGAGAGAGAGGGATGTCATAGATGAGGCGTTAGTAACTCAGCTTGCCCCCTTTGGAGGGTTTTTGTCGTTCGTTCTCCCACCACTCGTTGGGTCCTTCCTCTTCGATGTCCGCCCAAAGCTTGAAGAGAACGTTTTTCATCTCCTCGGTTTTTTCGGGCATTTTGGCAGACAAGTCGTTCTCTTCTTTCCAGTCCTTTTGAATTTCAAACAGCTGAAACTCGGTCAGCGTTTCATTGCCGACGATCTTCCAGTCGCCGATTCGCATTGCAACGCGATCGGATGGCGAGGAAACGTGGGTACGCCAAAACAGCGGAATTTCGCGTTTGATCGGTTTGCCTGCGAAGGCGGGCAGCATGCTGACGCCGTCGATCGTACGATCGGTGGGCAGCGGAATGTCGACGATGTCCAACACCGTGGCAAACAGGTCGGTACCGATCACCGGCACTTCGCTGGTGGTGCCCGGTTCGATATGCCCCGGCCAACGTGCCAGCCCTGGCACCCGGATGCCGCCTTCGTGATCGCTGCGTTTGTTGCCTCGCAAGCCGCCAGACGAGCCGCCATACGCCGGCACGGGACCGTTGTCCGACGTGAAGAATAGAAACGTATTGTCGCTGACTCCTTGAGCGTCCAGGGCATCCATCACCATTCCCAATGCGTTGTCCATTTGCGTGATGTTCCCCATGTACTTGCTGTTCTCGTGTCCCTTGTACAGGTCTGAGAATCGCGGGTCGGTGGCGATCGGCGAATGCGGCTCATGCACCCACACCGTCATCGCAAACGGTTTGGCAGGATCATGGATATCTTTAAGCCAATGTGCCGCTTCGGATGCAACAAGCTGAGCGGAGTAGCCTTCGAGTTTTCCCACCGGCTCACCATTGCGAACAAAGTTGTCGGGGTTCTTGTGGCTGGGGCTGGCGTTATTTTGTGTGCACATCCAATAGTCGTAGCCGTGATCGCCTGGATGAGGAAAACCCGG
>NZ_JBFHFD010000867.1:0-2961 GCF_041583735.1 Novipirellula sp. | reverse complement strand
TGATGCGATCCGCGATCGGCTGAGCGAACTGGGCGTCGCGCTGCTGGACAAGAAGGAAGGCACGAGCTGGGAACGTAGCTCGTGATTAAAGGCGGCGTATCAGGACGGCGGATTCTAGGCATTGACCCTGGTTTGAATACAACCGGGTACGGGGTGATCGAGGTTCATGGCGCGACGATCAAGTTGTGCGAAGCCGGGATCATTCGCAGCCGTGCCAAGGATCCGCTGGAGATGCGTTTGCGAGAAATCTACACCGGCGTCAAAGAAGTAATCGAGGCGTTAAGCCCCGAGATGATGGCGCTGGAGCAGTTGTTTTCGCATTACGAGCGACCGCGAACGGCAATCTTGATGGGACACGCCCGCGGCGTGATCTGTTTAGCCGCCGGTGAAGCAGGAATTCCGGTGGGACACTTTGAACCCACGCGAGTGAAGAAGGTGTTGACCGGAAACGGCCGAGCCCCCAAAAGCCAAATGCAATTGGCGGTGAAGTTGCAACTGCGATTGGCGAATCTGCCCGAGCCGGCGGATGTCGCCGATGCCTTAGCGATCGCGTTGTGTGGCCATCACTTGGGCATCAACACGCCGCTCGACAAGTTGGTGAAGTAGACGAACAAGCGGAAGTATTTTCGTTGAAGAAGGCTGATGGTTGGCTGGAAGCTTCACTCGCAGATGACAGGCTGGAAGCCTATCCCACATTTTCCTTTCCCACTATTTAATAACACGTATTTGTAGGATGCAGTCTGTTGATCGTCACGATTACAGGGAAATTGGTTCGCGTCGGTGAGGCCTCGGTGGTGATTGAATCGGCCCCGTTTGAATACGAGGTCTTTGTTGCCGATTTCACACGTCGTCAATTGCAAGGGAAGATCGGTGACGAGGCGCGGCTGCATACGCTTCAGTACATCGAAGGCAATGCGGCCCAGGGCGGACGTTTGACCCCGCGATTGATCGGTTTTTTGTCGGAACCCGAACGCCAGTTTTTTGACCTGTTCTGCAGCGTCGATGGTGTCGGCGTGAAGAAAGCGCTGCGGGCGATGGTACGTCCGGTCAAGGAATTGGCAGTGCTGATCGAACAGCAAGACGCCAAGTCGCTCTCGGCACTTCCAGGCGTGGGGCCAGCAACGAGCGAGCGAATCATCGCGAAACTTCGCCGCAAAATGCCTCGCTTCGCCTTGATGGTCGATCCAGGGGCGATTGGCGAAACGCCCGAGGCCGGCAGCGAAGTGATCGGCGAGACGTTCGATGCCTTGATCACGCTGGGACATACCGAAGCGGATGCACGGCGTTTGATCGACGAAGCGATCGCGGGCAAGAAAAAGTTCAAGGACACCGAGTCGCTGCTGACCGCGATCTACCAGCGGTCAAGTTAGACGTTTGTCTGGATTGAAAATAAGGGTTTGACCGTAGCGGAAGTCGTCAACGACTTTCGTTGCAAAAAAGGCCCTTCCGCAAACGATACTCACCAACAGTTTCGGGGGGCATGGTGGACGAAAGTCTTCACGACTTTCGCTACTGGACTCCTATCCGACAAATAAGCTTGGCAGCGCCGCGTCGAATTGGCCTCGCGTCATCACCGTAGGAACACCGGCCTGCCTTGCCGCGTTGAGCTGGTTGACTTGGACATGAGGCCCATAGGCAATCACTTTTGCGGCCGGACAGCGGGATGCAATCTCTGCGACCACATCGGGAATCAATTTGCTGCGTGTTGACAAGTCGATGATCACGTAGGCCACCGAGTCGAGGTCCCCTGCGGGCAAATTCCCGCTGAACTTGAATTGCAACTCGGCATTCGCTGCCGCACCACGCACGCGGGATGCGAACATCAAATCGCCGGACAGAAACAGCACGAGATCAGCGGTTGTATTTGCCATTGGATTACTTACGCTTCTCGACTTCGTTCTTCATGAATTTTAAGCCTTCCGTGGCCAACGTGATTTCATCCTTGAACATGCGGCGCCAAATTTTGGTGGCGGCGGCGATTTCGGGAAGGGCTAGTCCAAATGCTTCGATGACCATCCAGCCGTCGTAGCCCATTTCGGCAATCGCGTCAAAGTTTTCCTCCCAGCGAACATGTCCATCGCCTGGGGTGCTACGATCGTTTTCGCTGATGTGGATGTGGAATAGTTTGTCGCCACCGACTTTGACCGCGTCTTTGATTCCCTTTTCTTCGATGTTGCTATGGAACGTATCGTACATCATGCCGCAAGCGGGATGGTCGACTTCGCGAACGAAACGAGCCGAGTCGGCGTGGCAGTTCAGGAAATAGCATTCAAAGCGGTTCAGCGCCTCGACGCCTAATTTTACCCCGACGTTGCCTGCATGTTCGGCGACCGCACGCATGCTTTCGACGCCCCACTTCCATTCGTCTTCGGTGGGACCTGCTCCGCTGAACACGCCGATTGCCGAGTGGTAGGGGCCAACCAACGTTTCCACGCCTGCGGCGGCACAGCAGTCCAAGGTCTTCTTCGTCAACTCGATGCCCTTGGCACGCACGCTGGCGTCGGGCGAAATCGGATTGTCCTCTTCGCCGCGAATCGTGACGGCGGTACGGGCTAGCCCCATGTCGTCAAGCTTCTTGCCAATCGCTGCGTAGTCGAGGTCGATGTTGAACATCGGCAACTCGACACCGTCGTAGCCGGCTGATTTGAGTTGTTCGCAAACAGGCATCAGTTCGTCCGTGACTTCGCCGGACCACAAAAGAAGATTCATGCCGTATTTCATTGTTTGCCTATCGAGTTGGAGTGTTGAAGCGATTGGAAAGGAGACTCGCCCGCCGGTGGTGTCAGTAATCGTGTTCGTCGCGACTGCACCAGCGTGGACGCTTGCGAGAGCCATTGGCCAACTTGTGGGGGTAAAGCCGCAAGTCCAACGCGGCTCATCACTTGATTGAGCCGGAACAAGAGTTTGTCATTGTCGAGGTAGTCGTACAAGAACCGCAATTCGATAAAACGATCGATCGCT
>NZ_JBFHFD010000866.1:0-2967 GCF_041583735.1 Novipirellula sp. | reverse complement strand
GAAACCGCTCCTCCCACAGTTAATTTTCGCGCGTCCACATTAACGGTCGGTGAAAACGTGGGCACCATCTCACTGAACGTGATCTTGTCGAAGCCCAGCGATGCGGCGATTACCGTTCCGTTTACATTCGACGGTTCGGCCAGCCCGAACACGGATTTTTCGATTTCGTCGAGTCCGCTTGTTTTCGCTGCTGGGCAAACATCCGCCTCGATCACGGTGAATGTGAACGACGACACGATTGTCGAAGGGGACGAAGTTCTGTTTGTTACTTTGGGAACGCCAATCGGTGCAATACTTGGCGATACGCCGACCGAGCGAATTACAATAAGCGACGATGACCAGTCGCCTCCACCGACGATCAATATCGAAGAATCCACGCTTAGTGTGGTCGAAGGGGACACCGCGGTCTTTGTGACGGTCAGTTTGTCCGAAGTCACCGACACGTTTGTCGAAGTCCCCTTCTTTCTGACCGGAACCGCCACCAATGGTCAAGACTATGCGAGTTTGACCAACGTCGTCGGATTTGCTGCGGGCGAGAGAACCCGGACCATCAAAATCAACGTTTTCGAAGACAGCTTTGTCGAAGGTGATGAAACGATGATCTTCACCCTCGGCGTTCCTAGTTTTGGTGAGTTGGGCAATGTCAGCTCGACGACGATCACCATCACGGATAACGACGTCGAGGGCAGCAATCCGCAAATTGACTTCACCACCGACCAAATCGTGGTGTCCGAGTCATCAACTGCGGTGACCGCCACGGCACGACTGAGTATTTTGGCGACCGAAGTCGTTGTGGTACCAATTACGATTATTGGTACCGCGACCAATGGAAGCGATTATATAATTGGCCAGCAATCGCTCAGGTTCGAAGCGGGAACCAGCACGGCAAATTTGCCGATTGAAATCATCGACGATAGTCTGGTCGAAGCAACCGAGACGATCTCATTAAGCTTGACGCCCCCCACAGGATTTGATTTTGGGGCAAACCCCACGTTGACGATCTCGATCACGGATAACGACGGGGCCTCACCCGTTGACCCCGTGGTTGATTTTTCGACGGTTGCGCAAACGGTCAGCGAAGATGGCGGCAACGTCTCGATCTCGGTCACGTTGTCATCGGTGTCGGATTCCGAAATTGTCATCCCGTTTTTGGTAAGCGGGACTGCAACGGAAGGAACTGATTACACAATCAGCAGTAGCCCGCTGCGGATCCCAGCCGGGGCGACCTCGGGGACCATTGTGGTCACCGCGATCAGTGACAACGAGAGCGAGACAGATGAATCCATCGCGGTTACCTTGCAGAGTCCGACCGGCGCGACGTTGGGGACGGCAACGACGCACACGATCACGCTGCAGAACTCGGACCCGTCAAGTCCCAGCCCACCGATCGTTACGCTCGCCAATGTGACCCAGACGGTGAGCGAAGGAGACGCGGCGATCAACGTTACCGTCCTACTTTCGAAACCGAGCGATTCCACGATCACGATCCCCTTCACGGTCTCGGGTTCGGCGACCTCGGGAAGCGACTATACCGTGGCGGTAAACCCGATCACAATCGCGGCAGGTCAAACCTCGGGCAACATCACGATTAATTTGGTCGATGATGCGATTGTCGAAAGCTTGGAAACGGTGGTTGTTTCGCTGAATCAACCGAGCGGCGCGAATCTTGGCGAGAGCACGGTGTTCACCGGTTCGATCTTAGACAATGACCGCAGTGGCGGTGGCGGTTTGGTTATCCCTGGAAACCTGGCTCGTCCGCAAGTGATCCCGGCGAGCGGGCAGTCGACGGCGATCTTGTTCGGAGCGGTTAAAGATACGACGTTGACTCTTGGTCACGTTGGTTCGACATCGGTCACGGCGCGAGTGGTCCTGTATGACGAAGATCTGAACCCGCTGGCCGATGACGCCGGTGGCGTATTGACGGCGTCGTTGACCGCCGGAAATCTGTACGCGTTGATCATCAACGCGTCTAACGAAGACCAGATCTTGATCGTGCGTTCATCGGCCGGCAATGATGCGTTGACCGGCGTCAGTCCCACGAATCTGATTCAGTCGACCGATGTTGATGGCAGCGGCGAAACCACCACTTTGGATGCCTTGTTGGTCGTCAACCAACTTGGCCGGCAGGGGAACGCCGAGGGAGAGAAGATCGTGGTTCCCGGTCGTTATTACGACGTCAATTCGGACGGACGAATCACGGCGATGGATGCATTGCGAGTGATTAACGAGTTATCGCGAAAAGCCGCAACCCGTGGTACAGGTGAATCGTTGGCGACTGCGTTAACGTCCCAGCCTACAGACGCCGAGCCATCGATCGAACCGGTTGCGGAGTCACCGCAATCGGCGGCGGAGGTCGGATCGAGTAAGGTGACCACGTTTGCACAGCTGCCGACCACCAGCGACACGGTTGACCAGGACATGATCCAAGCGTCGGCCTCGAAGATCGATGCGGCGATGGCGGAGCTCGACGACACGCTGCAGTTGCTCGGCTAGCAGTTGCGGTTGGTGCAGAGCCGTTACCAATGATGCCCTAAATCATTGCCGTGTGACAATGTGGGCCGGAACGCAGCGATGCAACGTTCCGGCACGGCGGAAGTCACGCTCCCGCTGCGAGGATTGCGGGCGGGGAAGGCTCGTTGCCCGGAACCGGGACGGTCCATGTCGAACACCGCGACGGTTCCACTGGCGACCTTATGTTGATGTCGCGACATGACTCGGACGACATCACTCTCGCATCGATGATCAAACGTAGGGCCCGCGAACGTAACGCTGTGAAGCATTTTCTCGTTGCTACCTTCGCCAGAAGGTGGTGATTTGTATTGGCCGGCAACCATCCACGCTCTGGCGAGTCCTCATTCCGCTTCGCGGCACCCTAAATAATGAAAACGGCGGTTAGTGTATAATTTACGATGGCTGACGTGTGAGTTGGGTCGCAGATCGTGCTCCACTGGCGTCTAGAGCCCGTTG
>NZ_JBFHFD010000865.1:0-2980 GCF_041583735.1 Novipirellula sp. | reverse complement strand
CGGTCTTTGCCGTACCGAGCACATGTTCTTTGACCCTGAGCGAATCACGCACATGCGTTCGATGATTTTGGCTCAAGACGAAAAAGATCGTCGTGCCGCACTGAAGAAATTGCTTCCTTTCCAACGCAAAGATTTCGAAGGCATCTTCAAGGCGATGAACGGATTGCCCGTCACCATCCGTTTGCTAGATCCACCATTGCACGAATTCTTGCCTCACGAATCGGCTAGCCAAAAGATCGTGGCAAAAGAGTTGGGCGTTTCGGCCAACGAAATTGCCAAGCGTGGCGAAGCGCTTCATGAGTCCAACCCGATGCTCGGTCACCGTGGTTGCCGCTTGAGCGTGACCTATCCGGAAATCCTTGAAATGCAAGTTCGTGCGATTGTCGAAGCGGCAATCAACTGTGCGGGCAAGAAGATCAAGGCTCAACCCGAGATCATGATCCCGCTTGTCGGAACCGCGAACGAATTGGAACTGCTTCGTGGCAAAGTCGAACAGACCATCGAAGAAACCAAGACTGCCAAGAAGTTCAGCGGCACCTTGGATATCTCGATCGGTACCATGATCGAAATTCCACGTGCTTGCTTGACCGCCAATGACATTGCGGCTCATGCAGACTTCTTTAGCTTCGGCACGAACGACTTGACGCAAATGACGTTTGGTTACAGCCGTGACGATGTGAACACGTTCCTGCCGGATTACATCCATCAAGAAATTCTTGAGGTGGACCCGTTCCAATCGCTCGACACCACGGGTGTGGGCCAATTGGTTGAAATGGGTGTCGCCAAGGGACGTAGCGTCAAGAAAGACCTCAAAGTCGGTATCTGTGGCGAACACGGTGGTGACCCTGCCTCGATCACGTTCTGTCACGAAGCGGGCTTGAACTACGTCAGCTGCAGCCCGTTCCGCGTGCCAATTGCACGCTTGGCGGCGGCACAAGCAGCGTTGAACTCGAAGAAGTAGTTCCGCGTTCTCGAACGCCTGTAAAAATCACTCTCGAACAGCGGCCCGAAACGGCCGCTGTTTTTTTTGGTTCGTATCCCTGTGCCCTCGTCGAAAACAGTCGTTCCGATTACCATTTTCGCATGGAAAAAACAAACATTGCCATTGTTGGCCTGGGAACCGTTGGCACCGGTGTTGCGAAACTATTGCTCGATCATGGCGATCGCACGTCGCGACATGCCGGCCGCACATTGTGGCTGAAAAAGGCGGTCGTTCGCGATCTCGCCAAACCACGTGACGTCGATCTTCCCGAAGGGGTCGCGACCGACTCGCTTGACGACGTGATCAATGACCCCGAGATTTCGGTTGTGGCTCAATTGATCGGCGGCTTGGAACCGGCCCGATCGATCATGCTGCGATTGCTTGAATCAGGCAAAGACATCGTCACGGCAAACAAAGCGTTGTTGGCCGAGCACGGACCGGAATTGTTCACGCGAGCTCGCGAGCTTGGCCGCAGCATCGCGTTTGAGGCGTCGGTAGCCGGTGGGATCCCGATCATCGCCAACGTCAGCCAATGTTTGTCGGCCAACCAAATTCGGTCACTCGAAGGCATTTTGAATGGCACCAGCAACTTCATCGTCACGCAGATGGACGAAAAAGGGGCTCCCTACGACGTCGTGGTTCGCAAGGCTCAAGAGCTAGGCTATGCCGAAGCCGATCCGACGATGGACGTGGACGGCACCGACGCGGCTCAGAAGCTGGCGATCCTGGCCCATCTGGCATTCGGAGCGACCGTCAATTGGTCGGACATTCCACGAATCGGGATCGACGGCTTGGATCCCGATGATTTGCGATACAGTCGCCAACTCGGTTACCGCATCAAATTGTTGGCCCTTGCGAATCTGGCCGACGATGGACTCGAACTCTCCGTGGCTCCGACCTTGGTCCGGATCGGCACGCCGCTGGCCGAAGTTCGCGACGCCTTCAACGCGATCCGTGTGGTCGGCGATGCCGTGGGTCCAGTGTTCTATCACGGCTTGGGTGCTGGCCAGATGCCGACCGCCTCGGCCGTCGTTGCCGACTTGATCGACACCGCAGTCGGTCGAACCCGTTTGACATTCCAAACACTCGAATATTTCTCGATCGACAATCCTCCGCGTGCGAAGCTTCGCGACGCCGATACGTTGGTGGGGCGAAACTATCTGCGGCTCAGCGTGGCGAATCATCCGGGCACGCTGGCATCGATCACCGCAGTGCTTGCGAAGCACAAGATCTCGATCGCGTCGGTGATGCAGCACGAGGGTGAAAACGGATCTGCCCACCTTGATCCGGTCCCCTTGGTGATCATGACACACGAAGCGACCGAGGGTGCCGCCCGGGCCGCGACGCAAGAAATCGAATCCCTCGATTCGATCACAGGTCCGGTTGTACGGCTTAGAGTGAAGGATTAACGCCCCCCCGGGTCCCTTTGCTCACGTTTTTGCCATGTTCGCTCATGAATCGCTGTCCTTTGCCATAACGGGGGCTACGATTCCGTAGCGGTTTCGTCATGCGCTCGCGATCACATCCGGTAGCCCAGCGATGGGGGTGCGATCGCCCGTGCGAATAACCGCTATGACCGTGTTGACCGTCACCCGACGATTCAACCGACCACGGCAATTAGATCCCGGGGCAGATGGGCAACCATGATTCACGTACAACATCTCACAAAGACCTACGACGATCTCAATCGTGGTCGCTTTATCGCCGTCGACCGTGTTTCCTTCACAGTCGCGCCCGGAGAAATCTTTGGGCTGCTGGGGCCCAACGGCGCTGGCAAAACCACCGTGCTACGCATCTTGAGCACCGTGTTGAGCCCGACCTCGGGTATCGCAAACGTTGCCGGTCACGACGTCGTGCAGGACCCCGCCGAAGTGCGGCGACGCATCGGATTCGTCAGCAACAACACCGCGATGTACGACCGCATGACCGCCTGGGAAATGGTCGGCTACTTTGGTCGTTTGCACGGCATGTCTCGTGACGAGCTTCGTGAACGACTCG
>NZ_JBFHFD010000864.1:0-2983 GCF_041583735.1 Novipirellula sp. | reverse complement strand
GTTCCCCTTGCCGCTCAAGTAGCGGTAGGCAGACCGCCCTCAGTGCAATTCGCCGGATCGCGTTTTTGATACCACGCCTGCCAAAACAGGTGAATTCTTTGAATGCGAGCAATCACGTGTGATAATGGAGTCACCGCCGCAATTATTCTTTCTCTTCGCGGCGTCCTTATCGATCGAACGTTTTTATTCATTCCCCATGTCAAAGCGGGCTTCGCAGCCACCGCTGTCCGAATCAGCAATACAACTTGATCTCAATCGAATCAATTTGATTACGGCAAGCCGAACCGCTTTTCTACGATTTCGCCCCCTTCTAAAAAATTAGACATTCGCTTCATGGCCACGGTGCTCATTGACAAGCTGCTGCAAGCGGCAATCAAGCAAGGTGTCAGCGACATTCACATTGTTGTTGGCCAGCCTCCTGTGTTCCGGCTGCATGGACGGATGCGAAAACTCGACACGAAAACGCTCGAGGCAGCCGACGCGGTAGGGTTGATGAAGAGCATCACTCCGGAACGCTGTCAGCGAGAACTGCAAGAGACAGGTAGCGCCGACTTTGGGTTCGCCTTTGGCGACTTGGCACGTTTTCGTGTTTCGGTGTTCAAGCAGCGTGGTTTCATTTCGATGGTGCTGCGTCAAATCCCTAACGACAAATTGACTCCCGAACAGCTCGGTCTTCCCGAATCGGTGGTCAAAATGGTCCACCGGCCGCGTGGATTGTTTTTGGTGACCGGTCCAACGGGGTCGGGAAAAAGTACGACGTTGGCAAGTTTGATCAACTTGCTAAACGAGACCGTGGACCATCACATCATCACGATCGAAGACCCGATCGAGTTTTATCACGACCATAAAGAGAGCACGATCAACCAACGCGAAGTGGGGGTGGACGTACCGAGTTTCTCTGAAGCGATTCGGCGTGCGTTGCGGCAAGACCCCGACGTGATCCTGGTTGGCGAGCTTCGCGACTTGGAAACGATCGAAGCGGCGATCAGTGCAGCGGAAACGGGGCACGTTGTCTTCGGCACACTTCACACCAACAGTGCTCAGGGCACGGTCAACCGAATCATTGACGCGTTCCCAGGGAACCTGCAGGATCAAATTCGAACTCAATTGGCAAGTACGCTGATCGGCGTCGTCGCACAGACGCTGCTGCCGAAAATCGGCGGTGGTCGAGTGGCAGCTTACGAGATCTTGGTAGTCACGCCGGGGATCGCGAACCTCATTCGAGAAAACAAGACATTCCGTATCAACAGTGCGATGCAAACCGGAGCGAAATTCGGAATGCAGTTGATGGATGACACGCTGTTTGACCTATGGCGAGACGAATTGATCACGGTCGAAGACGCGCTCGGAAAATCGCACCGTCCCGATGACCTCGCTAAACGTATTGTTCAATTCCGCCACGGCGAAGGGGATGCACCGATCCCGGTCCCCGAAGACGGCGGAGGACACTAGTAGGATAGGCTTCTAGCCTGTCACTGTGGGATAGGCTTCCAGCCTGTCGTCATAACGAGAAAAGTAAGACCGCCTCAGAACGAAACACCCGCATCCGTTTCGCGACGGCGTCTGCCTCAATTTTAAAACTTCATCCTTTCAACTTCGAACCATTACCATGGCCGCACGTCGCATCGGACAAATCCTGGTCGACCTCGGGTTTTTGACCGACGAACAACTCGAGATTGTGCTCGAAGAACAAGAGCAGCAACCGGGCGCACTGTTCGGCAAGATCGCCGAAGACATGCAATTGATTACTGACGAGCAGCTGATCCAAGCGCTCGCCGAGCAGATGTCGATGCAGACGGTCTCGTTGGAGGATGCGGAGATCCCGGTCGAGGTGCGTGACAAGATCACCGAGACGATGGCTCAGTTGTACCGGATCGTGCCGATTCGATTTGACGAGGATTTGAACCGCTTGACCGTTGCCACGTGTGACCCGCAAAACCTGACGATCCAAGACGAATTGCGAACGTTCTTGGGTTACGACATTGCGATGGTGGTGACGACTGAACGCGAAGTCTTGCAGTACATCACCAAGCACTTTGACTCGGAATCCGAGAGCGTCGAAAAGCTGGTCGCCGAGTTGGCGGACGACGAAGAGTTGAAGAAGATGGTTTCCGCGTTGGAAACCGAGAAGTTCAATATCACCGACGCCGAAGCGCTTGCCGATTCCGCGCCGGTGCGAAAGCTACTCAATATGGTGTTGTTGTTGGCGATCAAGGATCACGCCAGCGATATTCACTTTGAACCGTTCGAGGACGAGTTCCGCATTCGCATCAAATCCGAAGGCGTGCTTTACGAAATGGTTCCGCCGCCACGTCACTTGGCGTTTGCGATCACGACGCGGATCAAGGTAATGGCCAGCTTGGACATTGCCGAGCGGCGAATGCCGCAGGACGGGCGGATCGAATTGATGGTCGGGGGCCACCCGGTCGACCTCCGCGTCAGCGTGTTGCCAACGATCTTTGGCGAGAGCGTCGTCATGCGGGTATTGGACCGCAGCGTGGTGAACCTCAGTCTCGAAAACGTCGGGATGGACGCGGTCACGATGAAGGCGTTCCGCAAAGCGATCGATCGCCCCAACGGCATCATCTTGGTCACCGGCCCGACGGGGTCGGGTAAAACGACGACGCTGTATTCCGCGTTGTCCGAGATGAACGACATCAAAGACAAATTGATGACGACCGAGGACCCGATCGAATACGACATCGAAGGGATCATTCAAATTCCAATCGACAACGACGTCGGCGTTACCTTTGCCGGTTGTTTGCGAGCAATTTTGCGGCAGGACCCCGACACGATCCTGGTCGGCGAAGTCCGTGACTTGGAAACCGCCGAGATCGCGATCCAAGCGGCACTGACGGGTCACTTGGTGTTTAGCACGCTGCACACGAATTCGGCTGCCGCGACCGTCACCCGGCTGAAGGACATGGGCATTCAAGCGTTCATGATTTGTGCGACCGTCGAAGCCATTTTGGCTCAGCGATTG
>NZ_JBFHFD010000863.1:0-2996 GCF_041583735.1 Novipirellula sp. | reverse complement strand
GCTCATCGAATCGAACACGGGATAACCAAGCTGCTTGTCTTCGGCAGTCGCCGTGACCGGACCGCCTCCGTTGGACTTTCCGCGAATGAACGAATCGTAATTCATGCAGCTGCCCATGCAAAACGTGACGTTGGTCGCTTGGACAAAACAAAGGTGTCAGGAGTCATTTGTTTAGTTGGTCTGAGTATGATAGGCTGCCGAAATGCCACGACCCAAACGCGCCGACGAAGCCAACGGGCTGTACCACGCTCTGAATCGTGGGAATGCTCGTAGTGAAATCTTTTGTAAGGAAGACGACTACGAGGCGTTCGAGCGCATTCTTGCGGAGGGATTGGAACGCTACCCCTGCCGGATACTCAGTTACCAGTTGATGCCCACTCACTGGCATTTTTTGCTTCAGCCTACCGAAGATGGCGGGATGAGCAACTTTTTACGGTGGGTTACGCTGACGCACACACAACGTTTTCACGCCCATTATGGGTCCTCAGGACAGGGGCACGTCTACCAGGGGCGTTTTAAGAGTTTTCCCATCCAAAACGATAAACACTTCTTGGTTGCCTCAAGGTATGTGGAACGCAATGCATTGCAGGCGGGACTTGTGGGCAGGGCAGAAGATTGGCGATGGGGGTCGTTGTTTCGCTGGGTATGTAAAGCTGAGCCCTCTCCTGAATTGCTATCACCTTGGCCACTTTCTCGCCTTCCTAATTGGGTTGGCCGCGTCAACGAATCGCTCAGTGAAAAGGAACTGGCTTCCATTCGATGGAGTGTCAAGCGTGGGAGCCCATTTGGCGAAGAGAACTGGATTGAATCAATCTCCCGCCGACTCAACCTTGAATCGACCCTACGCCCACGCGGTCGGCCAAGAGTGCGGAACCTGCCCGAAAAATCCATCAATGATTCCTGACACCTTTGTTGTTGCCTTGGTGCTGGCGGTATCCCTGTCGTGTTTCCAAACTCCAACGACGGTAGCTAGGCTGCTCACCGTATGCAGTTCCTGTATTCAGAGACCACGATCCATTTCGACCTGCCAAATAGCTTATGAAATACCTGCCACTAGCTTTGCTTTTAGCTTTAATTGTTGGTGCATCTTTTGCAATGCTTCAATCGCATCGTGAAAACGTCGTGTTGAGTGCCAAGATCTCTGAACTGAACCAAACGATAAATTCCTATCAATGTGTGGTTGACAGTCGTGACGAAAGTCTAGCCCATTGTCGTTTGGGCACCGTTGTGCTGTATCGAATGGCTTTATCTGGCGACGATGCTGACCTATTTGATTTTCTCGACGCGATCCCCGTGGAATCGCTGAACTGCAAGGTGTTAGATCTACCGGAACATCCAACAATGAAGCTACTTTGGTACAGTCAAAATCCAGAATCCGTAGACGGCACGCGGGTTCCGATGGAGCAAGTAAAGACTGTTCTAGCTGTCATCAATTCTGACACGTTTGATGTTGTAGATCACTTAATGCTTAAGAGATATGCTGGGGTCTCAGTAGGGATGAATCGTCCGTATCAGTTGGACGGTAAACTGTCTGACGGAACACCAGTCGAATATTGGATTAAACCCACAGGTTTCGAGCGGAGACATTAATCGCGGCAAGAATCGAATGCGTTGCCCAACCTTTGTCGCAGCTGATCGTATGCGATTTGGAAATCAACTTGGCAACAAATGGGAACCAGCACCTTTTCGGTTCCTGTCACCCGAAGACGGCACTCCGTTTAATCTTGCAACTTGCCTATGAAACGCTTCTCACTCTTTTTGCTTCTCGCTTTGATCACGGGCTGTGGCGTGGCCTTGTTTTTATCGCAGCTTTTCTGCCACCTCTCCACCAACTTCGTCGGTGGAGAGGTTACTGCAGTATAGACCGGAGGTGAAACTCTCACCCAATATTTGATGTCAACACCAAAGTAGATGGCATGGGGCGTCAGCGACACTCAAAACACCGAATGAATTCCAATCGGGGTTGTTTATTGCTCTTTCGCAACCTTGTACATCAGCTTGCCGTGGTCGTCGTGAAATTGAATTTGCAATTTCGACTTTTCCTTGTCGGGGCTGACCGAGACATAAAGAAATCCGCCAGTCGGTTCGTCGTAAGTATAAGGCTGCACAATTTTCCCGTCGGGATCGGTGCCTCGTTTTGAACCCGGTGGCACGCCGCGACGTGAATTCTCATCGTTCAGCGCTCCGCAGCCAAACTCTTCCACCCCGCTCGGATGGATACTGTGGTATTGCCAATGGCGATCGCCACAGAACACCATCAGATTATCAATCCCTTGTTCGTTTGCCCAAGCAAAAAACGAGTCAGCTTCGTGACGAAACCCGCCGAGATTGGTGTGATTGTCTTTCTTGTACGCGTCGTCTGGCCCGACCATCGGCGTCGGGCTGATGATAATCTTCCATGCCGCGTCACTTTGCTGTAGTGATGCTTCGAGCCACTGACGTTGTTCTTTTCCCCACAGCGATTTGTCGGGGCCATCTTCCATGCGATTGGGCGAGCGATAGTCGCGGCCTTCGGTGAACCACAACTGCAAGTCGCGACCAATGCGGTGCGTTCGGTAAGTGGGCGACTCGTGATCCTCGGATGCATGAATCGGCATCTGCTCGCGGAACAATTCGATCCCTGATTGCGGCGAGGGCATTTTCTCGCCCACCATGTCCGCATCATTGAATCGAAAATCGTGATCGTCTTTGGACCAATATGCAGGTGTCTTGCCAAAGAATTCTATCAGCCGAGGGAAACGAAACTGCTCGTGCCATTTCCGTCGCAGCTCCGGCAACTGCTTTGCCGCAGCGTTATTGGGTTTATCGTAATAGACGATATCTCCCGTCCCGACGAAGAAACCAGGCTCAAGCTTGCTCATCGAATCGAACACGGGATAACCAAGCTGCTTGTCTTCGGCAGTCGCCGTGACCGGACCGCCTCCGTTGGACTTTCCGCGAATGAACGAATCGTAATTCATGCAGCTGCCCATGCAAAACGTGACGTTGGTCGCTTG
>NZ_JBFHFD010000862.1:0-3011 GCF_041583735.1 Novipirellula sp. | reverse complement strand
GAAATTGATGGAGTTTCGACCACGTCGACGGAAGGCTGGAAGTACAAGATCGACGGCGTGCATGCCGAAAAAGGCATCGGCAGCACCAAGCTTGACGCTCCCGCAACGATCAGCTGGGCTTTCGGTTCCTACGAAGGCGAATAGCGTGGGACGGAGGTTAGGAACCGGCCCTACCCGGGACACTTTCTTTACCGCTTGCTCTTTCACACGAGCGGTCGACAAGGTGCAAGCTGCAGTTACGACCGCAGTTTGCTTCGCAACTCGGGAATGATCTTTAGCGGAACAAACTTGGCCAGCTGCTCGTCATCATCGCTCAACGAGGCGATTTGCTTGAGTAGCGAACTGCTGATATGAGCAAACCGCTCGTCCGCCATTAAAAACACAGTTTCGATGCCGGGATCTAACTGGTGATTCGCCATCATCATCGTAAACTCGCCCGCCGTATCGGTCAGCGGCCGGATTCCTCGCACCATAATGTTCGCATCCACGCTGCGAACAAAATCGACGGCCAGCCCGCTGAAGACCTCGACACAGACGTTGGAGAAGTCATGCGTGACATTTTCCAGCAATGCGACCCGCTCTTGCGGATCAAAAAGCGGCTTTTTGTCCGCATTGATCCCGATCCCAATGATCAGCTTGTCGAACAAACGCGATGCCCGCTCGATCACGTGCAAGTGCCCCAATGTGACCGGGTCAAACGATCCGGTGTAAACAGCGGTGTGAGGTTGTGGCATCGGTACCCGTTTCTGTGGTTTCAGATTTTCGAGAGTTCAGCGGAGCGATTCAAGCAAAGAGGGTGATCAACAAAACGAACGGACCACCGCGACCAAACGCTGTAAATCGTCTTCGTTATTGTAGGCATGAATACTGGCGCGAACCCCGCTACCACGGCAACTCAGCACGACATCCTGCTCGAGTCCGCGACTGCGAATCGCGGCGGGCTCGGCACCGGCAACCGAAAAGTTGACGATTCCGCTACGGTTTTCTGGATCAGCGGCAAGCGAGGTTTGGACGCCCAAATCGCGAAGCAAACCGTCCAGCCGGGTTGCCAGGCTGACGACCCGATCGCCGATCGCTTGATCGCCATGACATTGCCGCACCGCCAAAAACATTTCCAAACTTGCCGATAAGCCCCCGAGACCGACCATGTTGGCCGAACCCGCTTCGAAACGAGCCGCCTCGTCACGCAATTCAAGCTTGGGCTCATTGTAATTGTACGAGTTCTTGACGCTGCCCCAGCCGACATTGCCAACTCGAATTTTTGACAAATGTTCGCCGCGAATCATGGCAATTCCCGCTCCCTCGGGCCCCAGTAGCCATTTGTGTCCGTCGGCAGCGAGAAAATCGACAGGTACTCGTTCCAGATCCAAGGGAAACATCCCCAACCCTTGGATCGCATCGAGAAAGACCATGATGCCGCGTTGATGGGCCCGAGCCACCAAGTCGGCGATATCCAAGCGAAATCCGCTGGCGTAACCCACCCAACTGACCGCAATCATCCGCGTCGATTGATCGGCCGCTTCCATCAGGTCGCCGATTCGGACCTCTCCCTCATGTCGTGGGACAATCCGCACATCTACCCCCCGTGACTGCTGGTTCATCCAGGGAAACAGATTACTCGGAAATTCACCATCCGGGATCACGACACTGTCGCCCGCTTGCCATGGCCAGCCTTCGGCGACGATGTTGATTCCGGTCGATGTATTGGGAACCAAGCAAATTTCACGAGGGGCACAATTCAGCAATTTGGCCGCATCACGCCTCAATTTCTCGTTTCGAGCAGCCCAAGTGGGCCAAACCGTATCGCCCAAACGCGAGGCCTGGTCCAAGAAATTTGACATCGCGTCAAAGGCACCTTGGCTGAGCGGACCGACCGCCGCGTGGTCAAAATAGGCGAATTTTTCAGTAATCGGCATCTGGCTCCGCCACCAATCCCAGGGGTCGGTCTGGATGACATCGAGCCAAGCCGAAGGGAAGGAGCTGTCACAATCGGACCCCACAACCGAATTTCTTCCCTGACTTCTTGTGTTTTTTGTCGCCATTGTCCCTCTCCTCGAATTAACCTGCAAAGATCATTTTTGATTTCCGAATCGTCAATTTAGCTAGCAGGCCCAGGTCTGGGGAACATGGCCAAGAGCAACTATACTCTGTGTCATTCCCAGAAGCCCCCGTTTATCCCATCACACTGCTCCATGCTCCATACACGAGGTTATTGATGCCAAAGGCGCTCTGTTTGATCAGCCTTGTGGCATCGATCCTGATTCTAGTTCTGTTTCTAGCAGATGCCGTGATGGGGCTAATAGGAATGCATGAAGTCGCTCCCATGCGATCTGCTAGCCTGTTGATGGACATCACTTTCGTCGTCGTCGGTGGCGTCATGGTCTACCTGAGCTGGACGACCTATCGCGAACAGCGGTAGCGAAGCTTGCCCGCGGCAGCGAAGCCCAAGCGGCATGAGGTTTCCGATCGGATTGCGGCAAAGAGCTGCATCGCTGCCCGCTGACCGCCCGCCAGCCGATCCCGCAAATGCATGCGGAACCTTCACAAAACGTTCACGGCAATTCGCTAAGATAGCGATGTTCAATGACGTCCTCTCCCCGCCTCTGCTACCCGCTCAAAGTACAACTGCTATGCGCTCACGCTTGCTGCCTTTGTTTGTTTTGTTTGCTGTCGTTTCCGTGCCTCATTTGGCGTTCTCTCAGATGATTGTCGCCCACCGCGGTGCGTCGCATGACGCGCCTGAAAATACGTTGTCCGCGTTTCGGCTGGCTTGGGATCAAAACGCCGATGGCGTCGAGGGCGATTTCTATCTGACCGCCGATTCGAAAATCGTTTGCATTCACGACAAGGACACCAAACGAACCGCAGGTAAAAAATTGGTAGTCGAAGGATCGACACTTACCGAACTTCGCAAACTCGATGCGGGCAAATGGAAAGATGCGAAATGGGCCAACGAGCCCATCCCGACCTTTGCCGAAGTCCTCAAGACAGTGCCCGAGAACCGTACCTTT
>NZ_JBFHFD010000861.1:0-3014 GCF_041583735.1 Novipirellula sp. | reverse complement strand
CTGATCGAACCGTCAACGATAAATCCAAGTCGGCGATTCTCGTCGCCCGAAGTTTGGTTCGGGGCGAGTTCGCCAAGGAACTGAGACTGACCCGGAGTCGGGTTGGTATCCGAAACGCCCACGTTGCGTGGCTCGTTTTCGGTGGTGATTGAAACGTTGCGGTCTGCGGCGGCTTCGCGAATCGTAATGCCGTCCCAGTCGCCACTGCCTTCGATATTCAGCGGCAATTGGACCACAAACGGGTTCGCCGGGTCACTTGGAATCCATTCGATGAAACTGGTCACTTTGGCTCGGTCCTGAGCCGAATCGAGCGTCCATGCGAAACTGGTGCCGATGTCGCCAATGCCAAACGCCGCGGTCGCGTTGGGGAACAACGGATCGTTGGCCTGCGCGGTTAACGCTTGATCGATATCACCCAACACGGTGAAGTTGGTGTTCTCTGTGTCAACCGCAGTCAGCAAACGAGCGGCATCGTCGGCCATCCAACCATCGTAGCTGGCGTTGAACTGGTTTGTTCCGTCGTTGACGTAGATACCACCATGGCTGAAACCAACCCGGTTTTGCCCGTTGAGGACCATCGCACGGAAGTCTTGTTCACCAGGAACGCCAACACTGTAAAGCGTATCCGTGTTTCCATTGCCGACGTCGGCGTCGAGATAGTTGATGACTTGGATGTCGCCGACGATCGCATCACCGAAGTCACGATTGTCCGGCGTAAAGAATTCGACCGTGGTGTACATCACCGCACGATTGTCCAAGAAGAACGTCGTGGCAACCCAGTTCACCGGACGTGGGTCAGTCGCGGTGTTGTTCAACATGTTGAACGTCCCTTCGCTAATGACCGTGTCGTCGGAAATCAGCGTGGCAGGACGCGTAATCGTCGTTTGGCTCAAGCGGAACGTGGTGTCGACAAGCCGGAACGGAATTCCAGCTAAGGGCACATAGTCAATATCAACGACCGTGGTTTCCAAGAAACCATAGTTTTGCTGTTGCAATCGCGTCGCGGTCACTTGATCGATTCCCGTGACCGAGATATTGGTCACCTCGTTGCCATCGGTAACGGTGCCCTCGAAGAATCCAATGACGTTCGGGTCAATGTCGTTGTCGATGCGGGTTCCATTGTCGACTTCGCGATCGGTGCGGTCGTACTCTGGGCCAACGGGAAGCCCCGGAGGCGTCGCCGTTGTCGCGGTTTGAGACGACAGGATCGATTGGCGAATCCCATTGGCATCGGTGTCCACCGATGGGGTGCCATCAGGTCGGAATCCAGCACCAATCGTATCGTCGACCAAGGCAGTCAACACGACGGGGAAATCAGGATGGCCCACGACTTGCAAGCTGCCGCCGATGCGGTCGGCAATGTCCTGGAACTGATCTTCGGATGTTTGCAGGTTTCCACCCGCCACGATGCCGGCAGTGGCACCTTCAAACTTCACGACCAGACTTCCACGTGCGTCACTTTCTAGACGCATGCCACCGTAGATGTGTTGGTTCGGGATTTCGATCGTGTCACGAACGATGTGGACGATATCGACGTCGTCGAGGACGACTTCGGTCGACACGGCACCGCCGCGGACTTCGATGCCATTTAGACCGAAACGATCAACCGTGTCCGCAAGGTCTTCGTCTTGTGCCAAGCGGTTGCCTTGGATCAGCGGACCGCTATTGCCCGTAGACCGAACCATGTCGATCCGACCGGTGCTGCGGCCAGCATCGGTGACTTCGTTGAACGAGAAACTGTTGACGTCGAAGGTGCCGACTGGTCCATAGCCACCGATAAACGTGTTGTTAGCAATGACTGGTTGTGCGGCGCGAACAAAGATGGTGCCGCTCGCGTTGTCGCTGCGGCCACCACGGTCGGGATCATCGACATTGACGATTTCTCGTCCGTCATCGTTCATTTCAAAGCGGCTGTTCGCCACACGCAGTTCGCCTTGGTGAACTTCGATGGCATTGAAACTGGCGAATCCACCAGGGATACGAGAGATACCACCGCCACCTGCGATCACGGCATGATCGATCGAGGCTGCACCACCGAAGCCGACATAAAGTCCCGCCCAATCGCCATGGCTGAGCGTGTCGGTCGTGTTCGTGCTGTTGGTGTCAAACGTTCCGCCAGCACCGTAACGGTTATCGGCCAAACTGGTCATGATGACGGGGCGTGCGGCGGTGCCTTCGGCGTAGAAATGGGCACCAAAGGTGACGTCGATGCGAGCACCATCGAGTTTGATGATCGTGCCGGGATCGACGGTTAGTCCTGCATCGGGTCGCGATGTGCGTTGGCCCGTGGTCGCCGAAAGTGCCGTGCTGCCTGCCAGTGCCGTATCGATAAACGCGGTGTCGCTTGCATTCAAGCTGGCGACCAACAAGTACGGACCGTCACTGCCATCGGCTTGAACGGTCGCGCGATAGAGTCGTCGTGATGTGAACGTTGACGATGCAGGCACGGTTGGTAAACCGGTCAATTGCAATGCGCCATCATCTTGCAACGTAAACGCCGCAGTGGGCTGGCTCGCATCACTTTCAACTCCGCCAGACGTGGTGAACGTCATGCGGTAGCGGTACGATCCGGCAACCATATTGCCTTCGAGCGGTTCGCCCGCGGTGTCCGTTGACGAAGCGCGGATTAGCAAGCTGACCGGGGCGTCAACGGTTTGGACCAAACCGCCAGCCGAACCGGTGATTTGTAGGTTTTCCGTCAAAACATGAACGATGTCGGTGTCGTCAAGCCGAGCGCCGACAGTCAGCGGTTGCAACTGGCCGCCGGTTCGCGTGGCGACGCGAACAAACAAACCGTTGATGGTGTTGTCGTCGAGTTGGTTGCCGCGAATGTGAGGCCCGACTCGTGAGTAGTCCGGTGTAAACACGGGACCGCTTGCCGAGGAGGTCATGAATCGCGACTCGGCAAACGTATCGGGGGTCGCCGCCATCGCCGCGTCGGCCGACACGCTGATGCTGCTGTTGATGATCGTCGGCCGTGTCACTGCCATGTCGATTGGGCTGATGACCGTTTG
>NZ_JBFHFD010000860.1:0-3057 GCF_041583735.1 Novipirellula sp. | reverse complement strand
GAACTCAACTTGCTCGGTCGCCCTCACCCGAGCATCGCTGAAGGCTCTGCTCGACCTCTACCAAACTGCGTTCGGGAGAGGTGGCAGAAAACCGGCGCAACTAATAATCACAGCATGCCCAAGGTAATAGTCGTACAGGCTGACAACCTCAAAAAAATCTACCCACCGGTTTATTCGCTGCCGGATGGCTCAAACCCCCTACGATACAGTCGCTGGCATGCTTGGATGGCATCTGCGCTGGCGGGGTCTGCGACGACGTTGACCGTTTCAAGTGGATCGACTTCGTGATCGTACAATTCCGAGGCGACGATGTTGTTGGTTTCCCAATCACGCCACTCGGTGTAGCGGTATCGCGGGGTCCGCACCGACCGGCCCATGACCGCGGGGGCATCTTTGTAATACGCCGGACGCGGATGCTGAGTGTAAGCGGCTTGTTTCACCATGGCGGCGGGATCCTCGAGAATGGGAACCAGACTGACACCTTCAACGCCATCGATCTTGGGCAGTCCGGCCAACTCGGTCAGCGTAGGAGCCATATCGATCAACTCGGCCAGCGAGTCCGTCTTGGTGCCGCGATTCGGCATTTCGGGAGACGAAAAGATCATTGGCACGGCGGCATCGAGCTCGAAGTTGGATGTCTTGGCCCACAACGTTTGCTCGCCTAGATGGAAACCATGGTCGGACCAGAACACGACGATTGTATTGTCACGCATCTTCAATGCATCCAATTCGTCGAGCACGCGACCCACTTGCGCGTCCAGATAGCTGATCGCGGCCAAGTAGCCATGTCGCATCTCCATCACCGCGTCATCGGTGAGCTTGCGAGGGTTCTTTCCCCCAACGATTTCTTGGCTGTTGTGCCATGCGATACGCGGCGCGTCTTTGGGCCACGCTGGATTCGGGGGCGGCGACAAGGCATCGCGGTCATACATGTCCCAATATTTTTTGGGCGCATTGAAGGGCGAGTGTGGTTTCCAGAAACCGACCGCAAGAAAGAACGGTTTGTCACTCGTTTTGCGTTCTCGCAACGCGTCAATCGCCATCGATGCAATGCGGCCGTCGAAGTAGGCGTCGTCGGGAACGTCACGGCATTCGCACTTGATGTCTTTGGCTAGATTCGGTGGAAGCTCGCCATCGACAATCGGTTTGTCCGAACTATGCGTGGCAAAGTGCATCACCGCAGGCACGCTCCAGGACGCCGGATCGCCTTTTAGATCATGAACCCAATTGTGATAGATCTTGCCAATGTTTTGCGTGAAGTAGCCGTGGTTCATGAAGTGTTGTGGCAGCGTCACGACGTCGGGCATTTGATCACGAAAGTGAGTCCCCAAATCCCATATTTGAAGGGTGTCCGGACGCAGTCCCGTCATCAGCGACGCCCGCGACGGGTTACACAATGCTTGTTGGCAATAGGCATGAGTGAACAGGCGGCCTTGCTCGGCCAACGCATCGATGTTCGGCGTCAGCACTTCGGAATTGCCCAAGCATCGCAGATCGTTGCGAAGATCGTCGGCCGCAATAAACAGGACGTTCGGACGCTCTGCCGCGCGAGCCATCAACGCGGGAAATGACAGACAACCGACAAGCAAGAAAACATAGTATTTCATCAACAATAACCTAACCTTTGTATTTATTTACTACTGTCTTTACTCTGCAGACGGTGAAGCGGGGATCACAGGCAACACGATCCGACTCGGCCGTGTAGCATCGTGGTAAATGGTTTGCGTGGCAACCTTGGTCCTTCGATGTCGGTTGAGCGGTTCACCCGTGTTGGGATTCACGTCGAAACGAGGAAAGTTGGAACTCGAAATGTCGACCCGAATTCGATGTCCTTTTTTGAACACGTTCGATGTCGGGTACAACTTAATCGTGAATTCGTATGTTTCTCCCGGAGTCATCATGACTTCCTTGGTCAGCGACTCACGAAAACGGGCTCGCACAATGCCGTCACCAATATTCAAATCAAAACCGCCTGGCCAATCCGCTGACGGAGGGTAGACGTCGACCAACTTGGCGGTGAAGTCGGTGTCGATGGCCGAGCTCGAGGCGAACAATCGCACTTCGATTTCTCCGGTGACCTCGACATCCTGTTCAAGGGGTTCGCTCTGAAACACAAGCACATCGGCACGAGCGGACAGCGGGATGGGGTCTTTGAAATTCCATAGATGAGGTCCCCCTTTCTGGTTCCATGCTCCTTGCAACATGATGTCGTCACTCGAGGAGAGATTGCCACCGATATTAGGGACTGGATTCTTCGGATCAAAGTCGTATTGTGTGGTTGCCTGCTCGATTTGTGGCATCGTCGTTGACAATCCACCGCCAGACTGCAGGTAGAAATCGGTGTACTCGGTTCTCGCCAGCGGCCATTCCAGTTCGTTACGCCAAAATCCACCGTGTTGCAAACGGCCTTGCTCATCTTTGCTGCCGTCACCGGTTCCCATCACAAAGATTCGTACGGAAGTCTTGAATGGATCCGCCTTGCCAACCGAATTGTCGATCCCTTTCATCCAGTGATCGTACCATTCTTTTCGCCACGCCCATTGATCGCTGATGGCGGCGTCCTTGCCAAAGTTGACTTGCCCGTGAGCGTGACCGGTTTGCTTGCCATGGATCCACGGTCCCATGATCATATAGACCGGACCTTTGATCGCCGCATTCAGAGCCATAAAGGTGGCGGTGTTGTTCCCGCCCCATGAATCGTACCAACCCGACACTAGATAGACGGGAATGTCTTTGTACTTTTCGGGTGCATCGACGATGTTGTTTTGGGCCCAAAACTCGTCGTTGGGTCCATGTTCCATCGCCGAGATCAGCCAATCTTCGTATTCAGGGGAAAGCCGCAGTGGTGTCGTCCCACGTCGTGTGGGCAGATTCTCGAGGTAGGCAAATCTTTGGTCCGCCATTTCTTGTAGCACTTCGGCGGTAGCAGGATTCTTACCCGCACGACTGCCGCGACCGGCATTCAGAAATATCCAGTTCCAAAACCGCAGTTCAAAGGCACCGGCATTACGGATGCTTTGTCGGCCCATGTTTGCCATCGCATCGACAGGGATCACG
>NZ_JBFHFD010000859.1:0-3059 GCF_041583735.1 Novipirellula sp. | reverse complement strand
ATGCTTCATCCTCTTGGAGTCCGCTATCGTCCACACACGGATTGGTGGCAGTCGAACCACATCCGGTCAAAGGCATGCAGAGACATCCGGCAAACAACAAAAACGCAGAAGTTTTAAGCAGAGCAGAAATATTCATTCGTCTATCGAAAGGGGTAAAAAATGGAGAAAAACGAGGTGGTGAAATCCGCCGCTACAAACAAATCCTTGCAGTAGCGGAGGGTCGAAACCGTTAGCACGCGGGGCAAGCATCCAGGCAAATCCTGCTGCGACGAAAAGCACCCGGCACAACATCAACCCTTGGCCACCCAGAAAATGATCGATCGCAAAAATCGGCAATCCGCCTCGGCCATGGTTTCGAGGGTCAGCAGCGATCGGCTCGGGGTGATCGACCCGCTGGTGACCTCGCGTCCTCGGCTGAGTTGCCACCAAAAATCACCGGCCGAGTAAGGTTGAAACGCCATCACAACCGCCACACCGACAATCGCTAACCACTGCAACCCGTAGGCAAAACGGACTGCATTTTTCGTAGGAGGCGACTTACCGGATGGGGCTGAATCAGCGACGGAATTCGATTCGACTTTGGCAACTTTGGAACGCATGGCTGCCGATTGTAGAAGAATCCTAACGCGATGTTGAGAGAAACAAGCCGTTTCGATCAAGAGCATTGGTCATTTCAATGACCTGCCATTACTGCAAAGCCAGAGCGTCAGTAGCTCAAACCTCCACAGCGAAAATGGCGTCTATAGAATTTCTACAGCAGGTCGTCGGATTGGCGAAGCAGGTAGGGCGCTACGCGTGACATCATCGCGGGGTTGCCCTCGTAGGCCTGCCAACTATGCGTTTTTCCGACACTGCGGCTGACATTCATCAGCTGCACTTTGTAGCTATCCACTCCCAGCCGTGATGGGGACACGCCGACATAACCGAGCGCCGCGGGTCCTCCGCGTCCGTTTAACCGCGGATACCAATGAAGCACCGAATCCGATGGATTGTACGCAATCAACATCCGCTCGACCTGTGTCATTGCTCGACCGTGATGATGATTTGGCAACAACCAATCACAATCGAGCGCCGAAGCGAACAAGGCCACTCGCACCGCTGGCCGAGCCGAAACCGTGGTCGGTGCGAGTTGATGTCCGGCAATGGTGCCGCCCGCTCGCAAATGCAGCGCAGCGGTGATCATTCGGGGACCGTAACTGGTGCCAAACAAACTGACGGGAACCCTTGGATCAATCTGATCCAACAACCACGCTAGATAGTAGCCATGCATTTCACTTCGCTGGGCTTTGATCTGCGCATCGGGACGTGGGCGTACTCCGATTCGATCACTTGGCCACGAGATCACCACCAAACGAAAACGATCGTTCTGCGGTTGCGAGGCTTGCTGCAACTGACAGAAAATCGTTTTGGCTCTTCTCCACGCCTCCTCGGCACTAACCCGGTTCTCGTGCACATAGATACACAGTGGCACGGGATCGCCATTGACGCAGTCAAAAAAGTGATTGACGTTGGTTTGCTGCCAAGGGACGCCCGTGTCACTCGACCAGAACTTGATTCGAGTGGTTTGATTTAGTGACGGGGCACAACTCGAAGCACCACGGGTGCTGACCAACCAAATTCGGTTCGAAAGCGAGTCGTCGCCGCGGCTGAGGTTGTTCTGGCATGGCAACCCGATGACAAACGTCGCGATCAAGGCGAACCAAAATCGCGAACGAGGCCGAGGTCGCGAACCAGGCCAAAATCGCGAACCAGCAGAGTAAGATCGAGTTCGAAGCATGCTTCGCAAATTCATGATGTGCGTTGGATTTTGGGAGTGGTCAAAGAGGAAACCCGATGGGACAGCTCAACACGAGTCTTTCGACACAATGATTTTAGCCAACCGAGGCTATTCCTGTTCCTCTTGCTTGATTTTTAACACTTTAAGTTGTTGGCCGCCTTGTGTATGGGTTGCCCCGCTGACGACACCATTATCGTCCACCGTGAACTGGATGCTTGCTTCGACCACTTGCCAGTGGAATGTGGTTTCGTTTTCCGGCAAAATAGGGAACTCGGGTTGCGCTCCGAGCTTCGCCAGTAAGCGGTCGCCGTCGCGGCGGATCGTCATCTGCGCTGGTCCATAATCGTACCGTCCGACGTAGCGGTCAAGTATCTCGGTGGGAAGTTTGACAACGACATGATCGGGCAACCGTTTGACGTCGAAGGTGTGGCCGTTTTGTGTGTGTTTGGCGCCGCTACAAAGGCCTTCGGCGTTGATCTGAAAGGCCACCGATGCGTCGACGATCTTCCAAAAGAACTCGGTTTCACTGCTGGGAAAGATTTCTGCTTTGGCTTGTCCGGTCAGTTGTGCGAACAGGTGCCCCTCTTCGAGCGTGACGACCAAAACGGCGGCGCCATAGTCGTAGCGGCCAACATAGCGGGCAAGGATCTCGGGCGTGACGGTGGTGTCGACCTGATGGATCACCGGCGGCTCCATTTCGGCATCCAAAAACAGCTCCGCTATCTTGCTGCTGACCGTTACCGGTGCCATCTCGGCGATCGATGGAAAAGCGTTGTGCAGCGCAATCACCGTCACGTTTTGATCGGGATAACGAATCAAACTGCTGAGAAACCCATTCAGTCCTCCGGTATGACCGATCGTCCGCAGCCCGCGATGCTCGCCAATCAACCACCCGTATCCGTAACCATTCTGATAGGGCGTAAAGGCTTTGTCCCGCAGCTCAGGTGTGAGCAATTGCCCATTAAACACCGCCTCGTTCCATAACATTAAATCGTCAATGGTCGAGTACATCGCGCCTGCGGCACCAACCTGGGACATATGCCAATTCAGTGCTGGTGTGAATGTATCATCTTCGATCGAGTAGCCATGGGCTTCGTTTTCAAGATTTAGATCGGGCGAGTGAATGCCAGTTTCGGTCATCCCCAGTGGCTCAAAGAAGGTTTCCTGCAGGTAGTCACCGAATGATTTTCCAGAAACTTGGCCGACGATGTGTCCCAGCAAGAAATAGCCTGAATTGTTGTAGTGGAACTTTTTGCCTGGCTCAAAAGACAACGGCAGCTCT
>NZ_JBFHFD010000858.1:0-3078 GCF_041583735.1 Novipirellula sp. | reverse complement strand
GGCCCGTTGCGACTTATGTTCACGGGCACTGCGTTTGGAATACAATACGCGGGTTCGACGAATCATTCCGCGGAACGAAATTGCGGTTTGACCATAGCCGAGGTGGCTTTTGGAACACCGTCGATGGCATTGGAACCTAACGAGAGACACCCCCATGAAACGATTTGCAGCCTGTTTGTTCACGACCCTTCTGTTGGCCCCCTCTTTCGCGTTTGCCGAAGAAGAGCCCCAAACGACCGAGGCCGCCGCTGACTCGACCGTACTGTTTGACGGCACAAGCATCGATGGCTGGAAAGGCCGCGAGGATCTGTGGAGTGTCGAAGACGGCCAAATTGTCGGCCGCACGACCGAAGCCAACCCGATCGACGCCAATACCTTCTTGATCTGGAAGGGAGACGTCCCTGAAAACTTTGAACTGACCGTCTGGTTCAAAATCGAAGCGGGCAACTCGGGGATCCAGTACCGCAGCAAGATCGTCGATGAAGCCAAATTCATCGTAGGGGGGTATCAAGCCGACATCGATTTTACCAATCGATTCGCTGGCATTTTGTACGAAGAACGGGGCCGCGGCATCTTGGCTCAGCGTGGACATCGGGTCACCATCACCGCGGACGGCAAGAAGCAAGATGAAACGTTTGCCGATGGCAAAGAGCTCGCCAACGCGATTCACCCTGGCCAGTGGAATGAATTTCGTGTCGTCGCCAAGGGCAACCGACTGCAACACTTCATCAACGGCACGATGACCGCCGAAGTGATTGACGAGCAATCCGAAAAATCCTCGTCCGATGGTGTGATCGCTTTGCAATTGCACGTTGGTCCGCCGATGACCGTCCGCTTCAAAAACATCTCGTTGCAGAAGTAAGGTTTCGCGATGGTCAAGAAAGTGACGGAATCGACGTTTGATCGCGAAGTGCTTGATGCCAACGTCCCGGTGCTCGTCGATTTCTATTCCGATCGCTGCGCCCCCTGCCGAAAAATGGCTCCGCAACTGAATCAGTTGCATTCGGAGGCCAAAGGCCGCTACAAGGTGGTCAAAGTCGACACCGAGGCCAACAGCGATTTAGCGAACGAGCACCGAGTCACTTCACTGCCAACGCTGATCGTGTTCACACGTGGCCGAGCGACCAAGCGGTTGGTCGGTCTGCAAGACAAGCTGACGCTGATGATGGCGCTCGGCTTGGTTTGATCGATTATTGGTTTAATCAATTAGGCGATCAGCGCCGCCGCGATTAAAAGTGAGCGACCGTTTTTCTAGATTCCCAACAACGTACTTGAGTTAGAAAAACAAATGCGTCACTTATCAAATCGACGTTCCAAGCGAAAGACGACCCCAAGTCTATTTCTCAGTCGAAGGGGTTAGCGGTCCAGGATCAGAGGGCGGACCGCTTTGCCGATATGTTTTGCCAAAATCGCAACACCCTCAGGCGACGGGTGCACCCCATCGGGGCTGAGCCAGTTTGGCTCGTCTAACAATATCTGATTCAGATCGACGACCGCCACCTTCCGTTCACGGGCCACTTGTAATACCGCTTCGCGATACTGTTGCAGCAATCGATCCAGCCCGCCGGCGCGATCAAACACCGCCTTGTCGTGACGCGTGAAATAGGGCTCGTGATTGATCGGAGGAACAGTGCACAAGACCACCTGTGCCTGTTGTTTCTCGCACGAATCGATCATTTCATGCAGATTCGCCGAGTAGCGATCCAGCGGCACATGGACTTTCGCGTTGTCGACGCGGCTATCGTTGGTGCCGAAAAAGATCACCACCACATCGGGATCTTTTGACAATACATCCTGGTTCATTCGCCGCAGCGCTTGCGTCGTTGTGTTGCCACCGACACCGGCGTTGATTGCATCGACCCCCAACAGCGGCGCCAAAATGTCCGAGTAACCTCGTTTGGTAATGCTGTCCCCAAAACAGACGACTTTGGCACGAACCGGCTCACTCGCAAAACTGCCAAGTGAAACCGTCAACAACATGAACACCAAGGCAAGTGGGAAGCCGAGACATCGAATCAAAGTCAGCATGGCGAAGTTTGGGGTACTCGTTTCGGTCGGCTTGTCGATTGAGTGAGCCGCTCGCGCGTGAGCGGCCGGGTCCCGTGCATTACCCGGTGCCTTACCCGGTGCCTTACGGCCCACGGCTCACAACCGAAATTTGGTTTGGGGAGGACCAATGACAGGCGAGAAGCCGATTCCACATTTCGACTACGACGTTACTCGCTCGTCGATTGCGGCGTTCAGCGTGGCACTCGGTCGCATCACGTCGCTGGCCTTCTTGCAATCGGGTTGGTAATAACCACCGATGTCGACCGCCTTGCCCTGCACCGAATTCAACTCGTCGACAATCTTCGCCTCTTGATCCGACAAGGTTGCTGCAAGCGACTGAAACTGCGACTTCAGCTCCGCGTCCTTGTCTTGTGCAGCAAGTGCTTCGGCCCAATACAGCGCCAGATAAAAATGGCTGCCGCGATTGTCGATCTCGTTGACTTTACGCGACGGTGATTTGTTCTCCGACAAATACTTGCCCGTTGCCTCGTTCAAGGTTTCCGCCAGCACCAAGGCTTTTTGGTTGTCCGCTTTTCCGCCAAGGTCTTCCAGCGAAACTGCCAACGCCAAAAACTCGCCAAGTGAATCCCAACGCAAGTGATTCTCTTCGAGCAGCTGTTGAACATGCTTTGGCGCCGATCCGCCCGCTCCGGTTTCAAACAATCCGCCGCCCGCCAACAGTGGAACGATCGACAACATCTTCGCACTCGTTCCCAATTCTAAAATCGGGAACAAATCGGTCAGGTAATCACGCAGCACGTTGCCGGTCACTGAAATCGTATCGAGCCCATCCTTCGCTCGTTGGCACGACAAACGGGTCGCATCGACGGGTGACATGATTTGAATATCCAGTCCCGAAGTATCGTGTGACGGCAGATACTCTTTGACCTTGGCGATCAAGTTTGCATCGTGAGCACGATTTTCATCAAGCCAGAAGATCGCAGTCGAACCGGTCGCGCGAGCCCGGCTAACCGCCAATCGCACCCAGTCACGAACGGGCAAATCTTTGGTTTGACACATCCGCCAAAT
>NZ_JBFHFD010000857.1:0-3092 GCF_041583735.1 Novipirellula sp. | reverse complement strand
CAATCCCGTTGTCAGTTTCTTCGCGAACCAGCCTCGCGACGAGCAGATTCCGCCAGGCGTTTCTAAACGGATTCCAGTGCCTCGACCGGAGCCCGCACCCATTCCGGTTGACTGCAATCGACACCCATGGATGCGTGCCTACGTCTTTGTTCTAGATCATCCATTTGTAGCTTGCTCTGATTCGGAGGGCAGCATCAGCATTGCGGGGTTGCCCGCAAACGCAAGGTTGACGTTCCGAGTCTTTCACGAGGCCGGGCGAATTGATCGTGTGGGCATTTTTGGCGAGGAGACTGAATGGCCGCGGAGGCGATTCCGTGTCGATCTTGTTGAGGGTGTGAACGATCTCGGGGATATCCTTGTGCCTGCTACGTCACTACAGCCCAATTGAACTAACGCGTCAGGTAACAAGAAGATGGATGTCGAAGCAGTGAAAGCGAGTTTGGGCGCGGATGCCCAACCGCTCGGGCAAGGTGATGCAAACCGTTTCTAAACTCGTGATGCTTCGCAGCTTTCAAGCGGCCTGGCTGTAATTATGGGGGGCGGGCGATCCAAGCTGGTTGATTCGTTTGCGACGAATTCATACGCGACTCGATGGCGGGGGGGCGACGATGACGCACGAGCGTAATCATCGGGCGCAAAACGATGCGTGATGTGTTGGGACAGTGCGGTGTTGCGATCGGCCCCCGAGCAATTTTTGATATCCTTTTGGTGCGTACTCTTTCTTTTGGTCGGGGCAATCCACGCACCAAGACCGCAAGCAGGGAATCTTGCATTCGAGTCCGCTAAAATGATTCTTTGCCTGATGATGCCCCTTCCGGATGAATGCCGACTTGTGGTCTGATTCACCACCAAACTTACTGGGAACCTAAGTCCAGCAAATGCCCTTGCGATTTTCGATACGTACGCTTTTCGCTGTCGTTACGGTTGCGGCTTTGGTCGCCGTATTCTTTATGCATCTTCATCGTACGGCGACTGAAAGGCGACTTGCAAAACGCATCGAATTTTATCGAGATATCGTCGACGCACAGTCAGGAGTGGACGGCCCATCTCTGCTGCGAGTCGTTGCCGCCGACGACGGTAAACCCGTTCGGAACGTCATCGTTGGTCTGACGCGAATTGGCCCCGACGGCGGCGATGGAGGATTCAAATCGTTCTTAACAGATTCGGACGGGGTTGCCCGGCGACATATACCGTTGCATCCTGGGCGATATCAGTGGCAGCTCACTCCCTCTGTTGATTCCCGGTATATTCAAACCTACTGGCGACTCGGAATGCCTTACATTTCCGTGGCAGCTGATGGCACAACGTCGGTACCAACGCTTTGTCTGCAATCCGGGGCCGACGAATGAGCAAAAGCAGTTACCGGAGAGCGGTTCAGGCAACTTTAAAAGTAGAGAATCGATCGTCCACTCTCGGTGATAGCGACCGTTCGTCGTCCAACCAACACACGTCCAACACATCGCTGCCATGGGCGACGATCAACCTTTGGCCCTCTACATAATGCACAGACACACGATTCGCATCGTCGGTTTGTCGATCGTGATTCTGGTCGTGGGCCTCACGTATTTTGCCTACCGAAGCGTTAATGAAACGCAGGGTTTGGAGTCGGCTTCGGAGGCATCTATCAAGCCAAAGAAGAACGAACCTGTAAGTTACGGTATTCACGTGATCGATGGACAAGCCGTTTTCGCGGGAGGATTCATCCCGTTTACAGGGAAACGGGGGCTTACGCCCGTCGAAGATGCTGATGCCGAGACATTTCGTGCTTTTAAACAGGTATTTCCGGAGCACCATCCCCCAGGAGAGCTTTTCGCCGTCGACAAAAACCACGTTTTTGTGAAGCTTGCCCGTGAGATCGAGATACTAGACGCCGACCCCGCCACATTCCGGTTGTTGGACGAAGCGGGAAGATTCGCGTGCGATAAAGATCAAGTGTATTACCGTGCCATCAAAATCGAAGGGGCGGATCCCGGTTCGTTTCGACGGTTGAAAGGGGATTTTTCGGTCGACGACAAGCATGCTTACTTGGGACATACTACGCTTCCAGCAGAGGCCGCGACGTTCGAGGCATCGTCGCCGGGTTACATCTCCAACGTTTGGTCTGGAGGCCGTTATCACAAGGGCCCCTATGCTACTGAGGGATGGAACCGCGACGCGAGCAATGTGTTCTTTGGCAACAAACGCATTGACACCGTCGATCCCAATACATTCGAGGACCTAAAGTTTGCAGGCTATGCGAAAGACGCCAAAAATGTCTACTGGGAGCGGCATATTATCGCTGGTGCAGATCCGAAAACATTTGAAGTTCTAGGAAGCAAGTATCTGAAATTCTTCCCGTCGAGCGTTCAGCATCCAAGTGGCCACGGTCCCTTCGCACGCGACAAGAACCATTTCTATTTCTACAACGAAATCGAAGAGCGTGACGGGCCTTGGCGGCACGAGAACGGCGAAGCTACGACTCGCCCCCATCCCTAACCTGCCCCGGGCACGTTTACCTTGGGTTTCTAGGCACACCTGCGGTGGTTCCCGTCTTAACTGTAGTGGAGTCGCTCGTCACCGTCCGCTGAACCGTGATGATTCGCCTCTGCCTGCCGATAGGACATTGCAATGGTGGAGCATACCTGTCGATCGTTTAGCGTCGCGTTGCAGGTAATCTTTGCAGTGTGAGGTGTGAGAAGTGTTCGGTGGGCAGCGCGGTGCAGACTGATTCGGTTTGTTTGCACGCCTCTGGTGATAACGGATGACAGACAGCAAGATTGGAATGACGGAGAGGAAACATCATTCTACTCGACCCAAGTCGCGAGTAGAGTATTGATAGGTCAACGCAATTGCTTGCGAATCACTCGCTGCTGTCGCGCGAGTCGAGCGAGCTGGCCAATTCGTATAAGGTGCTTCGATTTGAAATGGGGTGGCGGTTCGAAACTCTTGACGAGTTCCGCTACGGGGAATTTGGCTGCCGGTCCACCCTGCTCATTTTGAATTGGTCTTTGGCATCGACAGATTACTGGGGCCACATGTGTAGGTGAAACCCGCTTTGACGAATGGCAATAGGACGCTGGCGCGAGCGGGCGAAACGTAAATGTCATACTCCT
>NZ_JBFHFD010000856.1:0-3094 GCF_041583735.1 Novipirellula sp. | reverse complement strand
TCCATTCTCGCTGCAAAACATCCGGTGAGAATTGGTGTCCACTCGCGAGATCATCCTTGCTGAAATCGCCGCGAGCAATTTGCGGTTGCCCAGCGTAATAAGTTGCCATGGTTTGAGCCGATCCCTGCGGACCCAAACGGCTGTTCCCTCTTGGTGCGGAACGGTGGCGATTGGTCGAAGCCCCGGCGCGGTAAGATGGTGTTTCAACACGGCCATATCGATTTGAATAAGGGCTGGTCGTCGCGGCGACGTTTTGGTTGATCGGTTGCTCCACAGGAGCCGGGAAGGGATCTTGCAGTGCCGTTCCTAAGTCGTGCAACAACAGATCACTGTAAATGCCTCGCGCGGGTGGCAGATCCGCGATGTGGCAAGCCGCACATCCAATCGATTTAAATACCTGTTCTCCACGGCGAGCTTGTTTGCGAGACTCCAGAGACATCAGTTGTTTCGGTGGAGCGGGCAGCTCAGCGACGTAGCTGGTTAGATCCGCGACTTCGGTCGTCGAAATGTCGGGTGCCAAGCTGAAGTAGCGAGGGTCGGCGGGGTCATCGGCTTGTCGAGCGATGTCTGCCACGTTCAGCCCCAGTTCGGACGCACAAGCTCCGGTAACAAAATCGGACAACGTGTTGACTTGCCCTCGCCAACCATACTTTCCCGCCACGCGGCCAGAGATGACACCACCGGACGACCGCGGTTGGTTCAGCGAGATGGCTTTTAGCCGCTTCATCGAGACTTTCTCGATATCTCCCATGCCATACAGCGGTGGTGAGTTGCGTTGGCTCAGGTAGTAGTCGATTGCTCCGTATCGGCCGGCAACCACGGGTTGCTCGGTGATTGCAGCAAGCGTCCGCTGCGGAGGACTAAACCACTCGGGCGGAATCCCATTGGGCACGCCAACGGACAAACGTTGACGGATGGCGTCGTAGCCGGGGCGCGTGGAATGGTCATGGACGATCGCGTTGAATGACAGCGTGTTGCCGGAACCCAGAGCAGGAAAGAGATCCGTGATGGAATTTCTTGCGGGCCCACGCCCACGCCGATCCGCCGATGGATCTAAAAATGCTGATTCAGGGTCAACTGAGATCAGCGTTACGTTGTGATTCACCCCTGCTGCGCCACCGCCGGGGTGACAGGCTGCGCACGAGACGGCATTGTAGAGCGGCCCCAGTCCGTCGGCGGGGAACTCCTGGCCATCTGCAAGACGCATCGAATTCCGTTCGCGGTTTTCCTCGAAAGGGGCCGGCCGAGGACCTCGACCGATCCCTCGATCTTGTTCCCAAGGATCGTGTCCCCGATTGCGGCGTTGCGGCATCCGGCGTGTTGATTCAAATGGTGTGATCGTGGGGACGTGGTCTACGAATGCCCATTCCCGCTCGAACAACTCGCGACCCGCGGCGGTGTCTTGTGCGATCGCTGCCGGGGGAATGACGAGGGACACGATGAGAAGGCCAGCCCAGAGAATGCCGCCCAAACTGTACCGATGTTTGATAGCCATGAGACGTTCCCTCGGCAGGATTCGAAAAGAGAAGTGAAACAGCGTCGCGGCGATTTCAGAGATAAGAACAAGGACGAAATCCGTCCTCAAATGCAACTCGCATTTTGGGGCCAGCCAATGAAGATATTTGTGATTGCTAGCGACGCTCGTTAGAGCGTGGTTGGTTCCCTGGCGTTTTCTCTCCCCTCCCAAAAAAATTTCCCTTTTTCTTCTCGCGTTGACCGGACGTGTCATCACGCGCGGGAATGATGCCTTCTGACTTGCGATCAATACTCAAAGATCCTCAGGAGGAGAAGGCGATGACAGGTTCACTCTTGCAGCGAAACACCGCGTCTGGTTCGCATTTGCAATCCAGTTTTGACGCTGGCCGGCTTAAGGGTTTTTCAGTCGGCGCCGGCGGCGCACTTGACGCATTGCTAGCGGGGTGCGCTGTCCAGTCACGACCGTACCAGCGACGGATCATCGAGTCGGCCGTGCGGATGATGGGCGGAACGTTCACCAAGCGTGACGGGCAACTTGCTCATAAAGCATCCAGCGTCTTGATCGAAAGTCCAACCGGCAGCGGAAAGACCGTGATGGGATTGGCAATCGCTGCGCTCATTCAGCGTGCCACCGGAGCTCGTGTGGGCTGGGTCGCGATGCGGCGAAATCTGTTGGCTCAAGCCGAAGCCGAGAATCGGTTGCGTCGCTTCGGCGTTCGCATGCAGACGATCAGCATGTTCGAAAAGTCGCCGCCCAACGTCGACTTGTTGGTTGTCGACGAAGCACAGCATGATGCGGCAACCAGCATGGCGAATCTGCATAGCCAGATTCAGCCCGCTTGGACACTTGGGCTTTCCGCGACCCCGTATCGCAGCGATCGTATCAAGCTCTGTTTTGATCAAGTCATTCGTGACGCTGGCATCGCCTCGTTGATCGCCGATGGCTACCTGAGTTCCTATCACCACTACACGATTCCCGAGTACACACCGAGTCAAGTTGCCAAGTTTTTGATTCGCGAACCTGAGCGGTGGGGACGATCGCTTGTCTTTTTCCATCGCCGCACCGAATGCGAGTTGCTGTACATGTTGCTGCGACAAGCCGGCGTTGCCTGCGCCGTGGTGACCGCGACCAGCAATCGCGAGAAACAGATCGAATCGTTTGTGTCCGGCGAGACGCAGGTGCTGATCAACATGGCGATCTTGACCGAAGGCTTTGATTGTCCCGAGTTGAAAACAGTGTTCTGCCGGCCCAGCGGCAAAGGGTGCACGATTCAAATGGCCGGTCGCGTGTTGCGGTCAAGTCACCGAGTGCCCATCAAGCAAGTCGTGCAGTGCAGCCGCACGCCGCATCCGATGCTTCGTACGGCCGCAGCTGCCGAGCAGTATCTATGGACCGACGAAGGATGGCGAAGCATTCGTCCGAATCGGATGTTGAACCAGATGACTGCGATCGCTCGCAACCGAGTGGCGGCGGCCGAAGTCTCGCTTCCGAAATTGGTTGCGATGCATCGCGGCAAGGCCGCCAAAGCATGGTTTTCTCGCGCTCAATAGATCTCTATCGCCTCTGTTTCTTTTCGCTCGTTTTCCATCTCTATCTCAGGAGTCCCCCGGTGATGTC
>NZ_JBFHFD010000855.1:0-3097 GCF_041583735.1 Novipirellula sp. | reverse complement strand
GCATCCAAGCGGATCACTGCGATGGATCGCTTGACTGCTTGATGGATCAAGTTCATCCCGAGAACCGCGATCGCGTACTGACCTTGCTCTCGATGGCCGGTTCGGACAACCAATATGTCGAACAAGAGTTTCGAATCCTGGGTCCCCACGGCGAAATTCGGCTGCTGCGTGAGCGTGGCGAAGTGGTGACCGACGAATCGGGAAAAGCAATTCGACGACTCGGGATGGTCCAGGACATCACCGAGCAAGAGCGGAATATCGTCGCTTTGCGAAAAAGCGAAGAACGATTCCAGCTCGCCGCCGAGGGATCCAGCGCCGGCATCTGGGACTGGGACATTTCATCCGGTGAACTTTATTACTCGCTTCGATTCAAGCAGTTGCTCGGCTATCGCGACGATGAGTTTCCGAACGTTTTCTCGTCGTTTTCCGATTCGCTGCACCCCGACGACAAGGCTCAATTCGAGATTGCCCTGAAAGAACATTTTTGCAGCAACAAACCTTATGACACCGAGTTCCGTTTGCGAACCAAGTCGGGCCAATACCGCTGGTTCAATGCTCGCGGCGATGCTTTGCGGGACGATAGCGGCGAGCCTTACCGCATGGCCGGTTCGACGATTGACATCACCGACCAAAAAGAAATCGAACAGGACCTGCGGAACATCCGTGCGCAGCAACGTCGCTTGATCGACCAACTCGAAAAAGAAAAATCAAGGCTTTCGGAAGCGCAAGCGGTAGCCAAGATCGGAAGCTGGGAGACCGACCTCGGGACGATGAGGGTGTTTTGGTCCGAGGAAACCTACCGCATTTTCGAAAAGCACCCTGACACGTTTTCCCCCACTCATGAAAAATTTTTAAAACTGGTTCATCCCGAGGACCGCAAACGGGTGAACGAGGCGTTGATTGCATCGTTTGACGTCGAGTCGACATGTCAGGTTGAACACCGGATTGTGCTCTCAGACGGCCGCGAAAAATGGGTCGAGGAATCGTGGCGTGCATTTAATGACGATGATGGAAACCCGATCTACGCGATTGGGACCTGCCGCGATATTTCCGAGACCAAACAAACGCAAGGCCAGCTTGCCGATCACACCCGCCGTCTCGAAGCCACTGCCTCGGTCGCCGGCGCGTTCCTGGAAAAACTTGCCTTGAGCGACGCTTTGCAGACCTGCGCCGGTGCGATGGTCGAGCATCTTGATGCTACATTGGTGCGAATTTGGACGCTCGATCCCGCCGCGAACGTGTTGCATCTGCAGGCCCAATCCGGCCAGCGAGAGGCGGGCCAAGACTGCGGCGAACAAGTTTGCGTGGACGATAGCCCGCTGGGGAATATCGTCCGCGAGCGAAACCCACAAATCACCCAACCGTCCGCCATTGATCACGGACTAGAGGATCACGACTTGGCTCAGCGGCATCAGATTGCTGCGACCGCCGTCCATCCGTTATTGGTCGAAGATCGCTGCATTGGGGTCGTCGAAACATTTTTGCAATCGAAGCTTAGCCAAGAACTCGAGACCAGTCTTGCGATTCTCGCGAATACGATCGCGGTCAATGTCGATCGTAATCGTGCCGAAGAAAACCTGCGTCGTCTGAATGAAGAACTCGAATCACGCGTCCAGCGGCGAACGAAAGAGCTGTCCGAAAGCGGGCGTCGTCTGAAGACGCTGTTGGCCAACTTGCAAGGCATGGCCTATCGTTGCCGCGACGACGCCGATTGGACGATGGAGTTTGTCAGCGAAGGTTGTCGTGATCTGTTGGGCATCTCGCCCGAACGATTGACCCAGGGCGACGGTGTCTTCACCAGCTTGGTCCATCCCGATGATTTGCCGCAGGTTGTCGCGGTGTTTGCCGACGGTTTGCAAGCCCGTCGCCCGATCGAGCACGAGTACCGAGTCCGCACGCCCGATGGGCAACTGAAATGGGTTTGGGAACAGGCTCGCGGGATCTACAACGAGCGGGGTGAAGTCGCAGCGATCGAAGGTTTTATCTCGGATATCACTGACCGCAAACTTCGCGAACTCCGAGAAAACCACCAAAGCCAACTACTGCGAATGTTGGCCGCGGATCACTCACTCAAAGCGTGTCTCGAAAAAATCGTCTCAAGCATCGTGGCCGAAGATCCCGCGCTGATGTGCCATCTGATGCTGGCCGACAAATCCCAAACCCATCTATCGAATCATGCCGCGTTAAATCTTCCCAGCGATTACTTGGAAGCGATCGAGGAGACCAAAATCCAAGAACATGGGCCGCCGTTTTGCCATGCAGCCTATATCAAAAAACGAGTGATCACCGACGACGTTCCTTACGATTCGCAGTCAGGTTCGTGGGCCGATTTAGCCCAACAAGTGGGAATCCGATCGTGCTGGTCAATGCCAATTCTAAGCGTCAATGCCGAACTACTCGGCACGCTCAGCATTTACACGGCCCAATCTCGCTCCCCCAGTGCCAACGAGTGCGAACGATTGGAATGGGCCTCGGAACTCGCATGTCTCGCGATTGAACACACCCGTGCGAAACAGGCGATCATCGACAGCGAATCGTTTAATCGCGTCACGCTCGATGCGTTGTCCGCACATATCGCCGTGCTCAATTCGAGCGGTGAGATTGTCGCAACCAATCACGCCTGGAAACAGTTTGCGACGGCAAGCCAAGCCGAGGTGCGAAGTGTTTGTGAAGGGAAAAACTATTTGCAGGTCTGCGATGCGGCGATCCAACAAGGCAACGAGGATGCGAGAAAAGTCGCGACCGAATTGCGAGAAATCATGGCGGGAAAACGGGAATCATCGAGTCTCGAGTACGCCTGCCATTCGCTCCAGGAACAACGTTGGTTCCAGCTCCGCATGAGGCGGATCTACGTCAACGGCGAAGTGCACATTCTGATGGCTCACGAGAACGTGACCAGCATCAAACAATCCGAAACCGCGCTAAGAAAAGCGATTGTGCATGCCGAGGAAGCCAGTCGGGCCAAAAGCGAGTTCCTGGCAACGATGAGTCACGAGTTACGAACGCCGCTGAACGGCATCCTAGGCATGAATGAATTGTTGGGGACGACGGCACTCACGAGTCGCCAACAACAATTCGTCGAAGCGGGGCAGAAGAG
>NZ_JBFHFD010000854.1:0-3107 GCF_041583735.1 Novipirellula sp. | reverse complement strand
GGCTCAGCCGCCATTGTTCCGCGTCCAGCACGGCAAGTCACGTTACTACATTCAGAGCGAAGAAGAGATGAAGTCTCAATTGCTTGAACGTGGTTTGAACGACACCTATTTCGAAGCCGAAGACGGACGCCGCGCCGAAGGTGAAACGATGCGGCAGCTGTGTATCACGTTGGCTTCGATGGAAGATGCGATTTTGGCACTCGAACGTCGCGGATTCAGTCTGCGGATTCACGCGGTTCGCCAAGACCCCGTCACCGGCCGCTTGCCGGCGCTATTGTTGACGCACGAAAACGAAGAGCATTGGTTCCATAACCAAGAAGACGTCGAGACGATGCTGAACGAGCGTGGATGGCGTCTTGATAACGAAGAGGTCGATGAGGACGAGCTTAAGCTGACGTCGGACGAAGCAGGAGAGGCGACGGCCGAGCCAGCGGCGCCCGAAGTATTCGCCCACTTGGCCGAGCTTCATGAAGTGCGAACGATCAACAGTGGATTGAAGGACCTTGTGCCATTGCAGTTCACGTTAGAAGACTTGATCCCGATCGAGCGAACGGGGTCGACCACGGCGCGGTTTGAATTGGTTCGCGGTGAAGATGTCCGGCGTCCGCTTGAGGATCTTCGCGAACTACTTCCCGAAGTGCGGGCGGCGGGTGAAAAAGGGTTGCAAGTGACTCGCTTTAAAGGACTGGGTGAAATGAACGCGGAGGAGCTCCGCGAAACAACCCTCGATCCTGTGAACCGAACGCTTGTCAAGGTGAATATGACCGACGTCGGTGCTGCGGACGAAATGTTCCGCCTGCTGATGGGCGAAAAGGTCGAGCCTCGCCGCGAATTCATCGAGAAGCACGCGCTGGACGTACGAAATCTGGACGTCTAAATCACGTCAGTTGGAATTGATCACGCGTTTCTGGAGATCAGAACGCGTCTGCATCTCAAGGCGAGTCCTCGATCAGCGACGCCCCGGTAGTGGACGAGGCAACGAGTCCTGCGGTGGGCGGCAAGCTTGGGGACTCGTAGCGTCGTCCACTACGTTTGATGGGTTAGGTTATCGAACTCGATTCGTGATCGTCCGGTCGCGGATCAGTCCGACGTCGCATGCCGCGACGTAGACACAGGGGATGACGATCAAAACCAGGATCGTGGAACTGAGCAGCCCAAACACAATCGAAACCGCCGTCGGAATCAACACCTGGGCTTGCGTGCTTTTCTCGAGCGTCAATGGCAACAGCCCCGCCATCGTGGTGATACTGGTCAACATGATCGCGCGAAAGCGAAGGCGGCTTGCGCTGCGAGCGGAGTCGTAACTCGGTTTGCTTTCGGAGCGTTCCTTCTTCAAAAACAGTACCAGCAGAATCGAGTCATTGACCACAATCCCCGCAAGTGAAACGAATCCCACCAAACTGGGCATGGAAATCTCCATCCCCATCCACATGTGTCCAAAGATCATTCCGATCAATGACATCGGAATCGGCGGCCTCGCCGATGCTTGCCGGCGAACTGTTGATCATGCCGTTCGATGGCAGCAGTCCACAAGAGCAGCGAGTCGGTTGGAAGGAACCGTGGGACCAGGCCGTCCTGCTGGCGATCGAAAAGGAGACTGGCAAAACCAAATGGCGCGGCAAGCGAGGACTGTCCCGAGTTGGACATGTGATGCCGATTACGATCGACAACGGAAAGACAGTCGTCAGTGCCGGCGGCGACCGCGTGCAGGCACATGACGTTAAAACAGGCGAGCGAATTTGGTCGGTCTACAGCCAGGGCGAGGGCGTGACACCCTCACCCGTGCTCGGTGAAGGTTTGATTTTTACCTCGTCCGGTTTCGAAGAGCCGACGATCCGAGCGATTCGCCCGGGCGGTCACGGAGATGTGACCGAGTCGCATATTGCCTGGGAACAAACACGCGGCGTTCCGGCGTTGCCATCGCCGCTGTACGTCAAGCCATACCTTTACACGATTACGCGTGACAACATCCTGTACTGTCTTTAGGCGGCAACGGGTGACATTGTCTGGCAAGAACGACTCGGCGGCAACTATTCCGCATCGCCACTGTTAGCGGACGGCCGAATCTATATCACCTCCGAAGAAGGCGTCACCACGGTGATCGAGCCTGGGGCGGAATACAAAAAGGTTGCCACGAACAAGCTGGAGGGGAAAACGATGGCATCGATCGCGGTTTCGCAAGGCAATTTCTTCTTGCGCAGCGGAGACTCGCTGTACTGCATCGGCAACCCACCACGATGAAGGACCCGCGGTTCTTACGCCGAAATCCGCGTCGCTTTTTTCTTTCTCGATATTGGTACGTGCAATCGCAGCGAACGTGAGTCCGTTGATCGGGAAAACCAAGCATAGCTGCGGTCACCTCTCCGCTGGCGAAGGAGACTGCTGATTTAACTGGCAAGCGAATAGGCCGGAGGCCGAAACATGACCTGCCGTTGGCCTGAGCCAACGGTTTAGTGTGTTTCGCGAGTGAATAGTCACGAAGTGACGACAGGCAATCGCCATGAACGAGAGTCCATGGAAGAGGACGCATCCCAGTGCACAGAGTCGCGAAGTGACGGCAGGTGTTGCGGCCAGAGTGCAACGCACCTGAGCTGCAGCGAAAAGGTTAAAAGATGTTAGATTAAAAAATGGAGACAACGCCAGCAATCGTGTTCTGTCACGAATCGCGATGGCAGTCTCATGTTTCTGTCGCACCAATTTTTCCTTTCGTCTGCGCACACCGTATCGTTCCATCGATTCTGAGTCTGCCCTGTTCCAGCGTTCAAGCTCGCTCATACTGCATGAGAGGACAGAAAGATTGGTGCGACAGAAAGATTGTAAAGAAGCCGCTCTGTTCCATCGATCTCGGTACCAACCAAGCAAATCGATCCATTCTGTCCTCCCAGTCGCAACGCGACGATAGGATCTAGCCATGGACGTGAGTCCATGGTTTGGGTGCAAACACGATCACAGAGCCCCGAAGGGGCGGCAGGAATCGTGGGTGCGGAATCTCCTGTCGTCCCTTCGGGACTTACAGCGTATGACGTGTGCGCGTTCCATGGGCTGACGCCCATGGCGACAACATGCCGCCACTTCGTGGCTGTTCGTGAGTCCCGCAGCGACGGCTT
>NZ_JBFHFD010000853.1:0-3107 GCF_041583735.1 Novipirellula sp. | reverse complement strand
TGGCGATTTCCGCTACGACTTGCAACTTAATTCAAACCTTTCAACCTCCAACATCCATCATGCCTGTTTATCAATTCGAAGCGATGGACGCGACCGGACAAGAGATCCGGGATGAGATCGATGCGGCCAACGAAGAAGAGGCGCAAACCACGATACGCCAGATGGGGTACTTCGTCACGAAGATCTCCGTCAAGAAACAGGCAGCGGCGAAGGCGGCAGGCAAGAAAAAGCGTGGCTCGATCGGCCGAGTCAAAAGCAAGTACATCTGTGCATTCACGCGTCAATTATCGATTCTGCAGGACGCGGGGCTACCGATTTTGCGGTCGCTGAAGATTTTGGAGAACAACGAAAAACCAGGCCGATTGAAATACGCGTTGCAGTCCGTGTGCGAAGAGATCGAAGGGGGTTCGACGCTTAGCGAAGCGATGGCAAAGTCGCCCAAGGTGTTCAACCGACTGTACGTGAACATGATCAAAGCGGGCGAGGCCGGCGGTGCTTTGGAAACCATTTTGCAGCGGTTGGCGGAGTTCATGGAGCGGGCGGAATCACTCAAAAAGAAGGTCAAAGGGGCACTGATCTATCCTTGCGTGGTTGTCACCGTGGCATGTTTGATTCTGACGTTCATCATGTTGTTCATCGTTCCAACGTTTGAAAAGATGTTCGACGAGTTCGGATTAACGTTGCCGCTGCCGACATTGTTGTTGATTGCGATGAGCAACTACATCGCGCATTACTGGTTCCTGTTGATTGCGATGCCGGTTTGCTTCTTGATCTTCGTCAAGTTGGTTCGGAAATTCAGGCACGGGCGGATCGGGTTTGACAATTTCATTTTGAAGGTGCCGGTCTTTGGCGGGCTGATCGAAAAGAACATTCTTGCTCGGACGACGCGAACGCTGGGGACTTTGATCAGCAGCGGGGTGCCGATTTTGGAAGCGATCAACATCACACGTGAAACCGCCGGTAACGCGGTTTTTGAACGGATCTTTACTAAGACCAACGAACAGATCCGCGAAGGTGAAGTGATCAGCAAGCCGCTTGCCGAACATAGCGAACCGGGATTCCACCCGATGGCGCTGTTTTTCTGGGCGCTGTTTGGCATGTTTCCGGGCGTGATGGTGATGTCGGTCGCGATAACCGCACGCGGCAGCAAGATTGACGAAGCCGGCATGGTCGGCGCTCTGATGATGATGTCGACTTACATGATCATTGGCGGCGGCGTGTTATCGGGACTGTGGTACGCCACCAAGATCAAATCAAAAGTCATCAGCGACTTGGTGGTCAACATGGTCGACGTCGGCGAAGAGACAGGCGAGCTCGATACGATGCTTTACAAGGTCGCCGACACGTATGACGAAGAAGTGCGAACGTTGACCGACAGCTTAACCGCGTTGATGGAGCCGATCATGATCGTGTTCCTCGGCTGTGCGGTCGGCTTTATCGTGATCAGTTTGTTTATGCCGCTGGTCGAATTGATTACCGGATTGAGCTAGTTGCCGCTGGCACCTCGATCGACTTGCGGGTCTTCCGGCCCGCCAGTCGAACATCCAGCGAACCACCTACACCAGACCCCCTACCAAAACCACTAATCTCTATTCCTTTTTGAAACGTCATGAGCAGTCACAACAATCCGGTCAAAGCGGCGCGTCACGGCTTCACGCTGGTCGAGATCTTGGTGGTCATCACGATCATCGGCATTCTGACCGCGATCGCCATCCCGGCGATCAACAACGCGGTGGGCACGGCCCGCGATACCGCGATCAAGATGGAACTTGGAACGATTGCAGACTTGGTGCAGCGTTACAGTGAGGAGTATCATGACTATCCGCCTGATTTTTCGGACTGGGACGTTGTCGAACGTCACTTTCGAAAAGCATTTCCACGGATCAACGATAACGAGCTGCGGATCTTGGCACAGTTCACGCACGTGACATCCTCCGGCGCGCGATGTAACACTGGCGGCGGCCCGACAGATCCTCGGACCAACACTAGCTATTCACACTACCCCCACGCGATCGATCGTGCCGAAGCCTTGGTTTTCTGCTTAGGTGGATTCAGCAAGGATATCCAGCGTCCCTTCACCGGCGTCGGCGGACCACTGGTTCTTGCAACCGGCGGCACTGACCCTTACGTCACCGGCACGGCCACCAACAGCGACTATTTGCAGTACCAATACAACACCGACCGTGATGGCGGAACGTTGGACATGGTGCGGCTTTCGGTGACGGTGTCCGGTGGCAATGCGACCTCGTCCGACGATGGAAGCAATGCGTTAGGCTTCTTTGCTCTAGCGGATCCGTTCCCGGTTTACACTCCCAAAAACTCGTCGGTTCCGTTTGCTTACTTTGACTCGCGAACGTATGACACCGCATTTGGAACGGTGTACACATCGGGCGCACCGGTCTGGTACGCGTCTCAACCTGTCGCGTCGATTAATTGTTACTGTCCTGCCGCGGGCGGTGCAACGCTTGCGGATGTGGGCGCAGCGCGACCGATGGCCAGCACCACGATCGATACGACTCCACCGACCACGATCCAAGGCAGCACCGTTGCAGGGACTGTGTTGGAATTCGCCAACAAAAATACCTTTCAACTTATCTCCGGTGGACGCGACGGCAACTACGGCGGCACGATGTCAGGCACCGGTGTGGGGGCTGCGGCACATGGGATCTCGGTATTCCCTCTTGGCATTTATTACAACCCTTTCTTTACACACAGTTCTGCTAACACCACGATCGGCGTCACCGCATCCTCGATCGGCAAATATCAAGACGACGATGTCATGACAGCCGAGTACGGTGTCAGTTCGCGAATCTTTGGGGTGAACGCCCAACTGGACAACAACACCAACTTCTGCGACAGCAGTATCCTTGGCAACGAATTGCCGTAGTGTTTTTGTGCCGCTTTGCGTGGCAGCCAAATAAGGAACACAGATGCAGTCGCATCGCCGATGCGAGCGACCTGCCTGACGGTTCTTTCGCTGAGCGAAAGATGACCCGACTTAACGCATGACGCGTCTTATCCTAGAAAACAATTGAGCGATTCAAAATGACGTTCTGCGTGAACGAACAAGCATCGCGGTTAGAACCGAAGCCGCGTCCATCGACTCG
>NZ_JBFHFD010000852.1:0-3125 GCF_041583735.1 Novipirellula sp. | reverse complement strand
GATGGAATTTCGGGAAAACCCTTGTCGAGTTGGCTTTGGGCGGATAGCCTATTTCTAACGTGAATGGGCGACCTCGGCGGAGGTTCGTCACATTGGGATTTGCGGCCGCTTGCAGCCTAACCTGCTAAAGAGCCATGACAAAGAATATGACGATTGATTCAGACGCGACCAAAATGGGTCGTCCAAGTGATTCCGTGCTTTCCGCGGACACAAATTCGGGCGTGGACTGTGCTTCGGAAAACCGATCCGCAGCTAAACCCGCTTCTCCAAAAACATCGCCCCGTGGGCTGGCCAACGAGCAATCGCTCGGCGCGTCAACTCAGTGCGTGCACAGTGGTGAACAACGGCAAAAAGCCGAAGGTTCAATCACCGCACCGATCTATGCGGCGTCGACCTTTACCTTTGATTCGACCGCCTCGCTGTTGCGTTTCGTCAATGGCGAAGACGAACGCGAAGAGTACGGTCGCTACGGTAATCCCAACGAAAAAAGTGTCGAAGCCAAGCTGGCGGCACTCGAAGGGGCCGAAGAGGCGATCCTGTATAGCTCGGGGATGGCCGCGATTGTCGGTCTGTTGATGGCTAAGCTGAGCAGTGGAGACGAAATCGTCTTCTTTGACCAGTGTTATCATCGCAGCCGCGAATTTTGTGCAAAACATCTGTCGCGTTTTGGCGTCGTGACTCACCAGGTTCCGACGGGTGATTTTGAGGCTCTCGAAGCCGCGATCACGCCGCGGACCAAGATGCTGGTCAGCGAATCACCGACCAATCCGCATCTGACGACCATCGATTTGGAAAAATTCGCTGCGGTTGGCAAGTCCAACGAAGTCGAAACCCTGATCGATGCGACATTGGCGACTCCGTTCAACATCAAACCGATTGCATACGGTGTCGACTACGTGTTGCACTCGGCAACCAAATACCTCGGCGGCCACAACGATTTGCTCGCCGGCGTGATTTGTGGCCGACGTGAACAATTGGAATCGGTCCGTTCGCTGCGTGGAGTGCTTGGTGGAGTCAATTCGCCTCACAACTTGTACTTGCTCGAACGCGGCTTAAAAACGTTTGCGTTGCGGATGCAGCGACACAACGAAAACGGTTTGGCGATCGCCGAATTCCTGGAAGCCCACCCCCGCGTGGACCGTGTTTATTACCCAGGGCTAAAATCGCATCCGTCGTACGAATCGGCCGCAGCACAGATGCGTGGCTACGGCGGTTTGATTACGTTTACGGTCAAGGACGCGGATTGGGAAGAGACGTCGCGAATCGTTGACGCTGCAAAAATCCCACGGATTGCCGCCAGTCTAGGTGGCGTCGAATCGCTGATCGAGCAGCCTTTGGTGATGAGCTACTATCATTGCACCCCCGAAGATCGAGTCCGATTCGGTATCGCCGACAACATGATTCGCATGTCGTGCGGGATCGAAGACACCGACGATCTGATCGCCGACTTGGCACAGGCGCTCCAGGCGTAAGCCCAATGTGGGATAGGCTTCCAGCCTGTTATCCAGAGCGGGGGAAACGTGGGATAAGCTTCTAGGCTGTTATCGCTACCCCGCCATTTCGTACCCCGCCATTTCGATCGCGAGACTCGCTGCTTTTGCGGAGCAAAAGGCGACTCTCTCTCCGAAAGTCTTGGCGACTTTCGCTACGCTGAATCAGACATGGCATCATGAATCACTCTGACGACCTGAAGAAAACGACCTTTCGCACGCGTGCGATTCACGTCGGCAACGAAGTCGACCCCGCAACCGGCGCGGTCGTGCCTCCGATCCACCTTGCCAGCACGTTTCAGCAACCGGGCGCCGGCGAGTGGGGCGAATTTGATTACTCTCGCAGCGGAAACCCAACGCGACGCAACCTCGAAACGACGCTGGCGTCACTTGAAGGAGGCTGCGGCGCACTCGCGTTTTCGTCCGGGATGGCGGCGATCCACTGCGTCACGATGCTGCTTCGCAGTGGTGACCATGTCGTTGCCGGCTGTGATTTGTACGGCGGTGCCTATCGGTTGCTGCACAAGATTTGTGATCGATCTGGAATCGAGGTCACCTTAGTCGATATGACGGATGTTTCCGCAGTCGAAGCCGCGATCACAGACAAGACTAAATTGGTGTGGGCTGAAACGATCGGCAATCCAAGGCTGTCGATTCCCGATCTTCGCAAGTTGGCCGAGGTGGCCAAAGCGAAAAATTGCTTGATCGGTGTCGACAACACGTTCGGAACCCCATCGCTAATCCGCCCGCTCGAAAGTGGCATCGACATCGTCATGCATTCGGCCACCAAGTACTTGGGCGGACACAGTGATTGTCTGGGAGGCACGTTGGCGGTCAGTGACAAATCGCTTTACGACCAACTGTATTACATTCAAAACGCGACCGGCGCGGTGCTGGATCCGCTGAGCTGTTTCCTGATTTCTCGTGGTCTCAAAACGCTCGATTTGCGAGTCCGCGAACAATCCGCAACGGCACTGCAGTTGTCGCAGTGGCTCGAGTCGCACCCACGAGTCAAATCGGTCCTCTACCCCGGACTGGCGTCACATCCTCAACATTCGCTCGCTGCCGAAACACTCGATGGTGGTTTTGGAGCCATGGTGACGTTTGAATTGGACGCAGATAAACAGGAAACCGCCAAAGTCTGCGAATCGACGAAACTGTTTCATCTGGCGGTCAGCCTGGGTGCGGTCGAATCGTTGATCGAGCAGCCTGCGACGATGTCGCACGCCAGCTACGATGCGGCAGATCGCGAGAAGTTTGGTATCACCGATGGGCTGATTCGATTGTCCGTGGGACTCGAGTCGTTTGACGATTTGCGAAACGATTTGGCACAAGCAATCGGCTAATCAGGATTAACTCTCATTCCCCAGGCTCCTGCCAGGGAACGCACTGCCGCTGAGGCTCCCGCCTCATGCTTTTCATTATTTTCGCAGGCAGCAGGCTGCGAAACAGTGTGGACGTTCACCGAGAAGCGGCGTCAAAGCGCTGCATTTTGCGTGAATATCATGTGAATTCCGCGATAGCATGAAACGTTTTTAAGAAATTCTCAGACAGATCACATTCTGTATTGGTCCATTTTAGGGCATCTGCTAATCTTCGCTTGTCGTTGGTGACGACATTATTTTCGCACCTTGG
>NZ_JBFHFD010000851.1:0-3126 GCF_041583735.1 Novipirellula sp. | reverse complement strand
TCGCAGTGACAAGAACGTCTCGCGACTGGATGGCCGGATGTAGTCCTTTAGGTCGACCGAGGAAAGATGACACTGCACACAACTTGAGGGATTCGGTGAGTTGAAGATCGGCATGATCCTCTGCTCGAACACGGAAGCCGGGGACGGCTCCGCTGCAGACGCACGCGTCCCAAACGCGATCAAGGTGGCAACCAAAATGGCATAGGCGGTTCGTTGCATGACGATCATCCAAGTTTTTGACGCGGGATGGAACTCTTCATGAAAGTGTATCCGATGCTCTGGATCCCCGGTAAGCTGCCAAATCCTGCAAGCGTCCCAAAAAAGTGTTGTCCAGTCACTTCACGCGACTAATTCGCCCTCGGCCCGACGCGGTCCACGCGATGACTGCCAGTAACGAATCCATTATTTCGATGGTTCCGCTGCGATCACTCTTGCTATCGCTCCGCCCGCACCGGCGACCGCAAAGCTGCCGTCGCCCGCGGCGGCGACTTCGTATATCCAGCCTTCGATCCCGTCGAGTGTCTGTTCGATTTCGACGGTGTTCGGGTTGATGATTCTCAGTTTTCCGTCTGAGCCTCCGACGGCGAGTCGCTCACCATCGCGGCTCCAAGCAATCGAAGTTGGCTCGACCGGCAGCCGCGCAAATCGAACCAGCCGACCGATCGTGGGCTGCCAGAACCGAACCGTTCTGTCGACGCTGGCCGAGGCAAGGTAAACAATCGCATGCCCACCAGGCCTTACCACAAGATCGCAGACAGCCCCGGTGTGGTTGTCCAGGTTTCGAAGCGGTGGTTCTGACAGAATCCCCTGCTTGCCGCTCCACACTCTTAAGACCTGATCGATGCCGGCCGAGACCACCAAGTTCTGCTCACTTATCGATTCGATGCACAACACACGACGCGAGTGCCCATGGACGACACGCACTTCTTCCACCTCGCCATCGGACAGACGCCACTGGATCAAATCATGGTCGGCCGCGCCGGTCACAAATAGGTCATCGGACAACCAAGCCGCCGAATGAATTACATCGCGGTGCGAGGTGCGAGTCGCAATCACTTCGAATCCTGGCCACGACACAAGTTTCCACTCTCCGTATTCCGCTGCAGCGCCGCCAACGATCAGAAGTTGCCTGCCATTGGGCGAAAATTTTAAGTCGTGAATCTGTGGGAAACCGACTTCGCGTACGAGTGCGGGGGTGAGCTCGGGCCAGGAGATAACGTGAACTCCCAACTGCGAACCGGCAACCAGTGTCGTGTCGTCAGCCGAAATTGTCAGCGCGGTGATCGGTGGTTCTGCTCCATGACTTTGCGTCAAGCCGATAGTTCCCAACATCAACACCGCAGCGGTGACAACGCTGCGGCGAAACCGGCAAACGATGGGCTGCTGGGCACACATCCAGCGGAATCGCGTTGTACTCGTGAATCGGTTCATCCCACCAGCTCGTTTAATGCGATGCCATCGGCAGTGACTTGGACCGGACGACCGTCGCGGGTGTAAAGTGTCGTTGCCGGATTGATACCGAGCAGTCGATAGATCGTTACGGCTAGATCTGATGGCGTCACGGGACGGGAATCGGGGCTTTCGCCCATGTCGTCGCTCGAGCCGATAACTTTGCCTCCCGTTATGCCGCCGCCTGCCATCATCACGCTGAACACGCGAGGCCAGTGGTCGCGACCGGCCTGAGTATTGAGCTTCGGGGTGCGGCCGAACTCGCCCATCACGACGACCAGCGTATCTTCAAGTAAACCGCGATCATGCAAATCAGTGATCAACGCGGCGTAAGCCATGTCGAGCGATGGTACGAGCCCCACCGGCATCTTCGCCCCGGTATAGCCATCCCTCAGTCGTGTGACTAGGTCATTGTGCGTATCCCAGCCGCGGTTGTTCACGGTAACAAACGGAACCCCGGCCTCGACCAATCGGCGTGCGAGCAGACAGCATTGTCCGATTGATTTGCCGCCATAGCGGCGACGCACATCGTCACTTTCCGCGGACAGATCAAAGGCACGCTTGGCCGACGGCGAAGTCATCAATCGATACGCTTGCTCGAAGGCGGCGTCGTTTGGCGGATTGTTTTGCGCTGCTTCCTGGACTCGGTTCAACGTTTGCAGATAGCTCCGCCGCCGTTCCAACCGTTCGTCAACGATGCCGGGGAATGGATCGAGATCACGAACTTGAAAGTTAGGACTGGCAGGATCACCGCCAACTTCAAACGGGGCGACACGCGGCGGCAGGTAGCCAGCGGCAGCAAACTTTCCCCCGCCCACTCGCAAATCGGGAATCGCCACATGCGACGGTATTTCACCGTGACGCCGATTCAGGTGCGACACCACGGATCCGATGGCAGGATAATTCAGTGCAGGCGTTGGTTTGTAGCCTGTCAGCAAATAGTGAGTGCCGAAATTGTGCTCGCCAAGCGGTGAAGTCATCGAACGAATGATGGCGGTATGCTGCATCGCGGCTGCCGTACGCGGCATCAACTCGCTGATCTGAATACCCGGCACCGAAGTCGAAATGGCTTTAAAAGGGCCGCGAACTTCCTTGGTCGCATCGGGCTTCGGATCGAGCGTTTCAAGATGACTGGGGCCGCCGTCTAACCAGATCAGGATGCACGACTTGGCACGAGCAGCCGGGCTTGCCGCATTCACTCGATCGATGTGACTGCCTAGACCGAGTCCCAAAGCGGTCAGTCCACCGACGTGCAGAAAATCTCGTCGACCGATGAAGTTGTGGTTGGTGGCGGCTTGCCACTTAGTTGTTGGTTGAGAATTCATGGCAGTTCAAAAGAGCCCAAAGGAAATCTTCAAGGCGAGCGGTTCGCTCTTGTGGGGCCGCGATGGAATCGATTCGATCGACCCAGCCGGCGAGTTCATCGTTGCTTGGCGGCCGACTGAACGCAACCAAATAAAACGTGTTGACGATCTCGTCGGTGGAGACACCCTGGTCAATCAGCGATCGCAGGCGGCAATCGGAGTCACGAATCTTATCATTGATGAGGACACCGTTCATTAGATGAAGCTGCGAGGCGATTCCTCGGTCAATCCTTTCGTCTGACGAGCACGGCTCGCCGGGCAAGCATTGACCCAAGAATTCCAGTTTGCTTGCCGAGACCGTTCGGTCGACCAC
>NZ_JBFHFD010000850.1:0-3134 GCF_041583735.1 Novipirellula sp. | reverse complement strand
GCTTGTTCGTCAATACATCCAGCAGCCATGGACGCCTCGCTATCCGCACTTCCGCCGAGGTATCGAGTGGCGGATTAAGCACAACACCCTCGTCACCTACCGCGAACTGCGAGCACGAAATAGCTAGCAAACAACTGAGAGCGGTTCGCGATCGAAGGTAACGTTTCAGGTTTTGCACAAAGGACTCCAGGACATGGGTGAACCTAGAGTGTGATATCGGAAGTTCGCGGCGCTGAGTTTACCTAGAAACCGGCAACCATCCTCTGGGGGCAAGATCTTTCGAGGGGTTGGCTGCCCACAACCGTCTGGATTGCATGCAAAACGTGTGGTCCAATCCGCTTGCTAGACCGATTCGGTGGCTTCCGTTAATGCTTTCAACAACGGGCAATTCTCTGACGCGACTTGGTCGATCCGATATTGCCGCAGCAACTCTTTGGAACGGCCTGCTAGCATCCTGCGGACCTCACGCCGTTTCCCTTTGACCCGCGGAATGACCATCGAATCATAGGCGGTAGTTTGATGCCGCATCCATGCAATCACCGCAGCCTCGGCTCGCTGTTCGACAGAGATTCGCTTGGTCCGTGCCACGGTACCGCTGCCCACGGGCGTTGCATGGTCAGTGATCGCGCGAGCCATCCGTGCCGAGAGCTTGGCGTGTTTGGGATGAAAATTCAGATAGGTGACCACGGTTTCATAGAACTCATCGACGTAAGCCGACTGATTGCGATCACGTCGCTGTTTGTCCGCGACTTTCCGTTTAGCGTAACTTTCGGTCGACCGCTCGACTTTCAAATCGGCCACAATTTTCTCGATCGTGGCAGCGGGAGCCCAAATTCCTTTGGAAAATGTTCGCCGTCCTTTTTTTTCCTGGACGATCCAGTGCTCGCCGGCCGCTTTGACACGCCGGGTCATGGCTGCGTCCCCCGGGGGCAAAAGCGACCAATTTGCAGGTGGGGTATGGATTTTACCCTCGGAATCACGAACGGTGTTTTCAGTCGGTCCGGGGCCGAACGTCTGGCTGGTCATGCTGGCTTTGGCTAAGCTGGTGAATGTACGATGCCCGCGTCCGCAGGCCTCGACTTGAATGGTTACAGATCGAATGGTTAATCAATCGCTCGGTTCGGAAACCAGAAGGTCTCCCGGCCCGATCGCTACTCAATTTGAGAATCCCGTTTTATGTATTTTCGCCTCGCCAGTCGACTGCTGCTCGAGCCCGACAAACGATTGCTTGCAAAAGCGGCCTGGACGCTGGGGGTTCGCGGATTGTGGAGTGTTCACAAGCACAAACAGCGACTGAAACGAGGAGATTTTTTTCCGCCATTTTTGTATTTATCGGTCATCAACAGCTGCAACCTGCGGTGCCAGGGCTGCTGGGTCGATGTGGGGGCGAAACAACATCGCATTGAGTTGGACGCGGCAAACAAAGTCATTGCCGAAGCCAAAGCGATGGGTAACAGTTTCTTCGGCATTCTGGGCGGCGAACCTTTCATGCACAAAGATTTGTTAAAGATCTTTGCCGCCAATCGCGACGTCTACTTCCAAGTTTTTACCAATGGTCATTTCATCACCGACGAAGTCGCTGCCGAGTTGCGGCGTCTCGGGAATGTGACTCCGCTGATCAGCGTCGAGGGATCTGAAATCGTCAGCGACACACGGCGAGGACGCGAAGGGGTGTTGAACCAAACGATGCAGGGACTTGAAACGGCACTACGTCATCGCTTGCTCGTCGGGGTTTGCACCAGTGTCTGCAAAACAAATATCGACGATTTGGTCAGCAACGCCTGGGTCGATCGGCTGATCGAAATGGGGGTCATGTATTGCTGGTACCACATCTATCGTCCGGTCGGCCCCGAATCAAACCCCGATCTCGCGTTGACCAGCGAACAACAACGTCGCGTGCGTCAATTTGTCGTCGACACACGTGCCACCAAGCCGATCGTCGTGATCGACGCTTATCACGATGACGCGGGCAATGCCCTTTGTCCTGCGGCAACCGGGTTCACGCACCATGTCGGGCCTTGGGGCGATATCGAGCCATGCCCGGTGATCCAGTTGGCCAAAGAATCGATCCACGACGACCGATCGCTTAAAGACACGTTCAATGAATCGGAATTTTTGCGAGACTTCCGCGAACTGACGGCACAACACACGCGTGGCTGCGTGATCATGGAACGCCCCGACTTGTTGGTCCAGCTTGCCGAAAAACATGGGGCTCGCGACACAACGGCGCGTACCAAGGTGATCGATGAGCTGAACGCTGTCTCGCCGCGACGAAGCCAATATCAACCGGGCGATGAAATCCCCGAACGCAGCTTTGTCTATCGCTGGGCCAAGAAGTATGCCTTTAACGACTTCGGTACCTACAGCCGTCATTTCGACACCAGCAAGTACCAAGATCCTGATCAGCAGTCCGGGGATACGAGCCCCAAAAGCGAACTGCCGATCCTGAGTCGGTAGCCCATCGGCGTGTTTTGCGGGCGTTCACCACAAAGTCGCTTGCGAAACTCTTGGCGAGTTTCGCTACGGCAGGAAGTCATTACGGCGTTGTCTTGATGCGGATGCGACGGTACTCGACTTGCCCTCGGTCCCCTTCCAAACCGATCGGACCGGTTTCGGGAACCTTCATCGCTTCTTCGATCACTTCGCCATTGCAGCTGCAATGTGCCACGCCGCCGTGGACCGCGACGACAAGTGCGTTCCACTGCTGAGGCTTGTAGTTTTTCAAGTCCTTGTACGGTCCCGCTAGCGCAAAGTCACGACATTGCAATTGCGGTGCCCGGATAAACACACCGCTGTCGGCATTGGGAGTCGCACGAAATTCCAATCGCAATTCAAAGTCATTGGGAAACTCGCGAGTCGTCCAAAGCTGTTGAATCTTGCGTCCCTCTGGCGGCGTCGTCACAACCAATCGATCATGAACGGCCGCGTAACGTCCCTCGGGTGTTTTCGACTTACCGTCAAAGGCAACGTTGCTTTCGACAATCGGCCACGCTGGGGCATTGGGATCACGACTCTGCCATCGCTCGCGTGATTTCAACATCGCATCGGTCGTTTTGCGAAATCCCCAGCCCGTCAAATCGTGGCCATTGAATAGACTCTCGAATCCTTCTTCGACGACAAAATCATCGTCCTCG
>NZ_JBFHFD010000849.1:0-3142 GCF_041583735.1 Novipirellula sp. | reverse complement strand
GAATGGATTACCGAGGGCCGCGTGGCCGCCACCGCATTGGTGTGGCGCGACGGCTGGGCCGAGTGGCGAGATGCGATCGACGTTTTACCCGAATTGTCGGGTCGCAGCGTCACGGCTTCAGCCGCAGCAGCTCGCAACACCCCCTTCGGCGACTCCGCCGCAAGGCTGCCCATGGACTCGGCCTCTGCAAACAGCCGTACCGGTGACTCGGCCTCTGTAGCAACCGAGGTCTACGGGAATCGGCAAATCGGAGCCATCAAGCGAAAGCGGTTCCTGCAGCGCGCCGCCACGATTACCGCACTTTCGATTGTCGCAATCGGGTTGGTCGCTGCACTTTTGGCCGTCGCTGGCCGATAACCTTCGCTGCACCTTGCCATCACAGTCCTGTGGGAGGATGTCGCGGCGGCAGAAGTGGACGCAAGCTCACAACTGGAACAAGATTTGCCACCGTCATGCGTCGTCGTGAATTGTGATCAGGATCGGGGTAACTGGGCGGGACCGATACCGGACGGTGGATCGATGTACTACAGTATCGAGTAGTTGGCGGTGGAATCGGCCAATTAAAAACCGGGTTCCACGTCAGCCAATGATTTACACAACAAGTTAAGCCTCGACTCACCCAAGATCTCCCCAGGAGCTAGAACGATGACGATTGCGCAACGCCTGAACACCCTTTGTCTGGCCACGCTTTTCAGCGTGGTCGCGACGAATTCATTTGCCGCCGATGCAGCGGACACCGCCGACAAAGCCGAAGCGAAGACGGTCAGTGTGTTTGGCGAGGCCGACTTGAAGGTTCCCGCTCAATTCAAAGCGACAAAGCCTCAATCGGGCATCGTCGAGCATGAATTTGTTGCCACGTCGGAAAAGAACGAAGAAGCGACTGCGCGGGTGACGTTCATGGCGGCCGGTGGTGACGTTCAGGCCAATATCTCTCGCTGGAAAGGCCAATTTAGCGGCGGAGATCCTGAGGCACAGAAGTCAAAAGAAATGAAAGTCGGCAAGTGGGACGTGCACATCGTCGATGTTAGCGGAAAGTTCCAGGAACGGATGGGAGGAGGTCCCTTCTTTGGTGGCAAAACGGTCGAGCGTGAAAATTATGCCATGACCGGTGCGATCATCGTCCATCCCGAAGGCCGAAAATACTTTGTCAAAATGGTCGGTCCCGCCGAAGTGGTGACCGAAAATCGAGATGCTTTTGTTGAGATGATTAAAAGCATTGAAAAGTAAGAACGACGCTACGGCGACAAACCGTTAGCGTGTAAATTGCCGCGAAGCCATCAACGCGAATCGTTATTAAAACACAGGCCCTTTTGTAAGCATCCCGCGATGAACATCCAAAGTTTTCTTGAACATCATGGCATTCTCCGCAACCCTTTTGCGGAGGAAGATGCTCAAACGGACCCTGTGTTTAAAGAGCACTGCATTAGCAACGCTTATCATCCGATTTGGGACAAGGTGTACGGTGACCCAAGCGACCCGTCGACTTCGATCATCTTTGGCCCCAAAGGATCGGGAAAGACGGCGATGCGGTTGCAGATTGACCGCCACTTAGCGCGTTACAACCACGAGAATTCCGAGCGACGCGTTTACGTCATTCATTACGATGATTTCAACCCGTTTCTGGATCATTTCAGCGAACGGCTCAGTCGCCGCGTCAGCAAGAAGCCTGAAAAGGTGCTTGATGCTTGGCGATTATGGGACCATGTCGACGCGATTCTTTGTATCGGAGTCACCGATCTGGTGGACCGCATGCTGGGGGTTAATTCGACCGGCAAGTCCGATGCAATCGATGACGCCTCGATCCGATCGTTGGATCGCACCTCGGCGCGCGATTTGTTGCTGTTGGCGGCATGTTACGACCAATCGACCGATTCGACATTCATGTCGCGTTGGAACTCATTGCGGAAACATCTTCGCTATGGAAATTTGTCGTCTAAAACGACGCTCTTTGGTGCGATTGCCTGGTCGATTGTGGCTGTCATTTTTGTTGGTTGGTTGTTTCCGCCCACCAAGCTTCCCGAGGGTGGACGCGACCTGACCGCACTGTGGCTACTGCCACTGTTGTTGGCAATCGGCTGGCTTCCGCACTGGATTCGCATCATCAAATGCCAGTTTGCCGCGCTCGGTATGCATCGCCACATGCGAGTCGGCAAACGTGAAACCGGCTCGATGCGAAAAGTGCTGCAAAGCATCCCCAAGTCCGAATTGGCCAGCCAACCGTTACCCCGCTACGATCGCACGGACGATCGCTACGAATTGCTGCATAAGTTTCAGGGGATCCTACGAAAACTTGGCTATACCGGCATTATCGTGTTGATGGACCGCGTCGACGAACCGCATATGACAGGTGGAAAACCTGAATTGATGCAGCGTTTTGTTTGGCCGATGCTGGACAACAAACTGCTAAAGCATCCCGGCATGGGATTCAAAATGATGCTACCTCAAGAATTGCATCGAGAAATTGAGCGGGAGACTCGTGAATTTCACGAGCGAGCGAGGCTAGACAAGCAGAATGTGATCCCTGCATTCCAGTGGACGGGCGAAGCGCTCTACGATCTCGCGCGGGCCCGCATGATGGCTTGTGCCAGCGACAATCAAACTCCCGAACCCAAAGATTTGTTCGAGGACGACGTCAGTTATCAACGAATGCTCTCCGCATTCCAGTCGCTGCGAGTGCCACGTCACCTGTTCCGATTCCTCTACCGGGTGCTGGTCGACCACTGCAATCACTACACCGATTCACAGCCTGAGTTCAAAATCAAAGCCGAAACATTCGAATCGGCACTCGCTGTCTACGGTCGCGACAACGATCCAACGTTCACCTAGGAGACGCTGAGCACGAAAATCGCCTCATCACCGCAGCGGAATGGGGCTAGGGCTTGGTCATTTGCATTGGTTTTGGTAGGCTGTGCTTTGCGGCGACGCGTTTAAACTTAAAAATTAATTAAATCTGCGTTGGTAATGGCTTTCCTTACCAACCCAATCTCATTGGAGAACGAACTAGGTGGGTACGAAACGAACGGGCAAAGGACGACGAAAAGTTGGACGTAAGAAACGCCGCATGCGAGCGAAAATTCGCCACCGCAAGAAATAATTCTCGCTGTTTTCATTAGGGTTGGCGTGAAATTTGGCAACGTTACTG
>NZ_JBFHFD010000848.1:0-3144 GCF_041583735.1 Novipirellula sp. | reverse complement strand
TTGTAGGAATAGATGTTTTGCTCATGGAGTAGAAAACGAACAATGAGTCATTGCAAGAACGTATTTGAAGCCATCTTGCGTTATGGGCACGACGAAGACTTCGTCCCGAACAAGGACGACAATTTTGAACCGACCGACGCCCCTGCGGGTAGCCAAGAAAAGATCGAAGTGCTGCGTAAACGCGTCGAGCTTGGTCAACCCCTTTGGCACACCACCGACCGTGTTGATTACAGCGGTTTGACCGGTGCGATTCGCCCACGCGAGTAAGATTTGCGAGTAAGATTTTTGTGGGCTCCCCCGCAATCACAACAAACTTAAGTGCGACCCAGATACCCTCGCCAGGAAGTGTTCCTGGCGAGGGTATTTTTTTGTTGGTTTCGCCTGGTAATGTAGTTTGTCAGTCGAAGGGGCGGTGCGTTTGAAGCGAATCAAACGTAATATGGCTGCAAATTGGCTACAAAGACACGACTTACGAGACGGGCTAGATGACAGATTCAATCTGTAGATGGGGGTTTTTAGGGGCAGCCGGGATTGCTCGGAAAAACTGGAAAGCAATTCGCCTTAGTGGCAATGGACGCGTCGCCGCGGTCGCCAGCCGGTCGCTTGGGCGGGCTCAATCGTTTATCGACGAGTGCTCGGCGGAAACGCCGCAAAGCGAAGCTGTCACCGCGATGGGCTCGTACGAAGAGCTGATCCAGAGCGATCAAATCGACGCTGTCTACATCCCGCTACCCACTGGGATTCGCAAAGATTGGGTGATCGCGGCCGCCGAGGCGGGCAAGCACGTATTGTGCGAAAAGCCGGTTGGCGTCAACACTCAGCAAGTTCGTCAGATGATCGAGGCCTGTCGTGCCTCGGGCGTCCAGTTCATGGACGGAGTGATGTTCGATCACAGCAAGCGAATCGAAGACGTTTCGGCCACGCTTCACGACGAAAAATTGCTCGGCAAACTTCGCCGCATCAATACCCATTTTTCGTTCTGTAGCGACGAATCGTTCGAGGCATCGAATATCCGCGCCAATTACGAGCTCGAGCCACACGGTTGTCTCGGTGACCTCGGTTGGTACTGTATCCGCTTCATTTTGTGGGCCTCCAAGTTGCAGATGCCCACGCGGTTGTCGGCGCGAACGATTACCTCGATCGGCAACTCACAGGGCGAACATCAAGTCCCCGGCGAGTTTTCTGCGGAATTGGAATTCCCCGCAGGGTTATCCGCTGCGTTCTACTGTTCGTTTTTGACCAGTAACCAGCAAACCGCGATTGTCTCGGGAGAAAAGGGGCATTTGACGATCGACGATTTTGTCTTGCCGTTTTATGACTCGCGAACCCACTGGGCGACCCACGATCACCAGCTCGAGATCGACAACTGCCGCTGGAATTTTAAGCGGCAAACTTCGCCACGGTCCAATGACGAGTACGCATCGGGCGAACCGGTGGCCCCCGAAGTCGAGATGGTTCGCCGCTTTGCCAGCTATGTGAACGAGAACTCGATCCAGTCCCGTTATCCTGAATTGACGCTGAAAACCCAGCTGATCTTGGATGCATGTCGACGCAGTGCCGTGGCCGGCGGCGATTGGGTCAACGTCGAATCCGTCGACGGCTGAGCAGTCGACGGCTGAGCCGGGCGCAGCAATTCTGATGCTGCAAGCCGGGCGTGAGCGAAACTCACCACGAGTTTCGAGGTCATGCAATCGCCTGCGTGAATCCTCTGTCACGCAAGTGACGTTTTTCTTTGGCCGCTCACGCAGAGCGGCGTTTTTGCCACGAAACAGACTCTTTTAAGAAATTCAAAATTTCTTTTTCGAGCTGTGACCAGACGTGTCATTAGGGTCGCGAAGAATGGTTTTAGTTGAGTGATTGATCGCTCCGCCATTACCTGATTCGCTTCTTTCGCACAGGAATCTGTCCGATGACCCAACTGTTGCTTTTCGATAGCCCTGTCGTCACCAGCCCCATCGCCAGTCGTTCAGCGGTCGCCATGGCTTCGCCCGCCGTCGTGGCTCCCAAGGCGATCCAGTCGTCGGCGGTCCGCAAATCCGAGCGTCCTGGAACCAAGCTCGAGGCAGCGAACATCAACGAGCCTAAGGCGGGGCTGAATCACATGGGCGACTTGGCTCGTCTGGTTTTGATGCGACACGATCTCGTCGCTGCCCGCCGCGCCGCCCGCCGTGCCGCTCATGCCCCCCGCTAAGCGGTTTTGTCCCGCCAAGCGAAACTCGCAGAGAGTTTCGGCCACGCAATCGATGGCCGAACGTTTCTGCGACTTTCGCTACACCCTGGTGCTTTTTGATGTAGCTACCGTCGCCAGACGGTGGACTACGTTCTGGCGAACGTAGCTACGGATTGAATCCCTGGGCTGCGAACCTGAGATGAACGCTGCAAATCCTCGCTTCGACGATATCACTGGAAGCTTATTCCGCATGACAGGCTGGAAGCCTATCCCACATGCCTATCCCCCATGTTACTTCTTCGCGTCGGCACGATCCGGGGCCAGAGCGTCGGCCCGCTCTGGCTTCGGAGCCGACGAGGAAGAATTCGGGGCGGCGGGGCCTGCCGAAACGGTTTTCGCTGCCGATTTGCCATTGGCCTTCTTGCCCTTTTTGGGTCGCAACATCCCGTACGTCAACATCGCCCCAAATACAAAACCGATACCGACCGCCGTCAAAATCAACAGCAAGAGGGAGACTTCGCCATGGAAGAACAACAAGTTCACTTCTTCGTTTCGATTGTTCTGAAACGCGATCACCAACGCGATCACGATCCCCAGCAACAACAAAATCCAGCGTATTTTCTGCATCATCAGACACTCTCTCGTCGATCTTTCTTAAAAGACGCTTTCCAGTAATCCCAGCCAATGCTAGCATTTAAGATGCGTCTGTCGTTCAGCCCGGTGGTAAGGGGGGAGTCGTGCGAAGGCTTTCCGCCACCCAAGCCTAGGCTTCTTGTCGGGGAAAATCCAGCAACCTTTCCCAGAACGGTAGCCTTTCCCGGGTTGGGGGGGAGGTCCCGCGAGCGAGTGCGGGTGATGTTTTGTTGTTTCCTACTCCAATGGTCCAAAGGACACTCCTCGTGCCCCAACAAACCTTTGAATTCATGGAAACGGCTGCCGCGACGGAGACCTCCGCCGCAACCCCTGCTTCATCT
>NZ_JBFHFD010000847.1:0-3146 GCF_041583735.1 Novipirellula sp. | reverse complement strand
CCCCATGCTGGCTGTTTCACTCGCATTGGGGTTCGTCTTTACTTGCGATGGTGTCTTTTTCTATACCTACACCAATGGGCCGTCAGCAGCGGCCGAGAGTGCCCTCGTTCGAGGATGTCTCTTGATTGGGATTTTTAGGAAGGGATTTCGTTGTGGAAAACGGTTTAGTCAAAGACGCCAAGTTGATCGAGTCTGTTGTGACGGACACGGGCAAAGGCGAGCCACGCGTGTCCTTTACCGAAGCGACCGAAGACTTCATCGGCGATGTGACCAATGGTGACGTATCCGGAGTGATGGAATACATCACGTTGTATCTGGTACCCCAATTGTTTTTGGCTGCGATCGGTCTGGCCGTCATCTTTCTCGGTTATCTAGTCGCCAGCTATCTGTCGCGGATCATCAGCAAACCGGTGCGTCGCCGCGTCGACGAAACACTGGGGATTTTTGTTGGCAGGATCGTCTTTTACTGCACCATGTTCGGCGTGGTCGGGGCGGTGCTGTCGAAGATGGGCGCTCCGCTGGGCGGATTGGCCGCGATGCTCGCCGCCGCTGGCTTTGCGATCGGTTTGGCGTTTCAAGGCACGCTCAGCAATTTTGCTTCGGGTGTATTGATGTTGGTCTTTCGTCCGTTCAAGGTGGGCGATGTTGTGAACGCCGCCGGGGTGATGGGGAAGGTCAATGAAATTGATTTGTTCACCACGACGCTTGATACTCCTGACAACCGCCGGATCGTGGTTCCCAACAGTTCGATCTCGGGCGGAACCATTGAAAATATCAGCCACCATGCTCATCGCCGCGTCGAGGTCCCGGTGGGGGTCGCTTATGCCGCTGACATTGATGCCACGCGTGCCGCATTGACTGCGGCGGTGATGAAATTTGAAAGCGAGATCATTCCAGGCGAATCGCGGGGCCATGCCGTCATTATGAGTAATCTGGGGGCGAGCTCGGTCGATTGGCTGGTCCGGATGTGGGTGCCATCGAAGGAATTTTTTCGTTTGAAGGAAGCGTTGACCGTGGAAGTCAAACGCCATCTTGATGCCAACGAGATCAGCATCCCGTTTCCTCAATTGGATGTTCACCTGAGCCGCGGGGACGGGGCCGACGAAGCGGTGTTCCAGCGTCCACGTGTTCGTCCGCTGCGACGTGCCGTTGACGGCCACGCGATGCCTCGCGCCTCGTAAATCCCTCGTTTTCTTTGTAGCGGAGCGCTACCAATGAAGATCAGGACGGGCCATGGGGCCACCGCTCGGTCATCAAACGCTCTAGGTTTTGGCCAGCAAACGACTTAAATCGCTTTGCAATAAAATTTCCAAATCGACAACCATGGCCACCGCTCCAGCGATTATGATGACGCCCACTTTTCAGTAGTACACATCAGCGTTCATCACACTCTTGTTTTTCCGTATCAAGGTTCGCGTCGATCGCGAGGCTGACATGGATCGATAGCGATCAACATCGTGATGAACAGGGACGAAGGAGCAAGACGGAGCATGTGGCACTCAAGCCGGGGAGATCGAACGTTAAGAGGTAGCGAAGCAACGTTGGTCAGTCTGGCCATCGACACGATGATCGATGCCATCTTGTTGCATTTCGATGACGAGGATGAATCATCGATGGCGCCGGAATGCCAAACCGGGATCGCAGTGTACGATTCGCTAACGGCTTCTCAACGAATCGGTTTGTTACATGATATCGCTCGCTATCTGTTAACCGATACCGAGTCGGTAATGGCGTTGTCCGCTGCGACCGAAGCCGCGATTGCAGCGATCTATGTCGAAGTACGTGATCAAGTGGCAATCGAAATTGATTTGTACAGCGAAAATGCTCAGAACGAACGAGTGACTGATATCGCTCCGTGGCGAAGTTTGGTGCTGTCGGCGTACCAGTCGTTGTTCCGAGCCGCAGAGCCAGGCGAAGATTTTCACAGCGAAGCCGACTTGGCGTGTGATCCATCCGCTTTGCCTGCGGTCACCTCGGATGATCTGCCACGTTGGGAAACGTTGATCGAACGGTTGACCGATGCGGTGCTGTGGGATCGCGATTTTGAGATGGCCGATAGCTTTCTTGATGTGGACCCCGGCATCTCGGATCGTCGCCGTCGCTTGCTCGGTATCGATGCCGACTATTTCACCTGTGTCGCCCCCGATCCGCGTCCCGAACAAGTGATGCGTTTGGTTTGGAATACCCGTGACATCATTCGTTCGAAGCCGCGTTAGGGTTTCAGCTAGGTTGCACAAGATTTTGATCCGATTCATCTTGCCACCGCCTGCGTAAAATCGGCAAACTGCGTTACCTTCTTGCAGCAACTTTGGACTGCGTTTGGTTCCACGAAGGTTTGCCGAATCATGAAACCACTGCTCTCGCTGTTGCGAGCCATTCATTGTCGCAATACGCATCATTTTTTCGCGATCGATGCATTGCCCCTGGTGGCAAGCGACAGCGGTAAGCGTTTGACCCAGTTGCTGCTGCGCTACCATGATCACTATCTTCGCGGAGCAACGGATCCCGATTACCGTTTTCGTGATTATCAAAATCACGTGGTCCACGTCAGCGAAGGATATTGGGGGGGCGCTCCACGCGTGGCTCACCAGTGGTATGACCGCTTGATGAAATACTTGCGGACCGATCGTTGGACCGACGCGGCACATGCGGCGGGCGTGCTAAGCCACTACTTCACCGATCCACTGCAGCCGCTGCACACCGCCCATGGTGAGCGTGAACGTGTGCTGCACCAGCCGATCGAATGGAGTGTTCAAGCGTCGTATCGAAGCATTTTCGAGGATTGGAAACGCAGCGACTTGCAGGTCGTATTTCAGCTCGCCGAGAATCCAGGCTGGCTCGGCGAAGCGATCCTGCATGGCGCTCGCTTTGCGAATCAAAAGTATGACGTGCTGATTCAGCATTACGATTTACAAAAGAGTGTCGACAATCGAGCGGCCGCGTTTGATTCGCTCTCGCGCGCCGCATTGGCCGAATTGGTGGGTTTGACCGTCACCGGATGGGCATGTGTGCTGGAACGCATCGCGAGCGAAGCCGAACATATCCGCGGTGACTCGCTCCCCACGTTTTCACTGTGGCAGCCTTTCGTTGCGGCGACGATCAAAACACCGTTTCGACTTTGGGCCAACCGCATCGAGTCAAAATGG
>NZ_JBFHFD010000846.1:0-3147 GCF_041583735.1 Novipirellula sp. | reverse complement strand
CCCCCTGAGCGGTGAAGAGCTGATCCGTACCAAGGTGAAACAGACCGTGATCATGGGAGGCCACTTTCCTCGTTCGGCCAAACCGGAAACGAACCTTCGACTCGACCCTGCCGCCGCCGTGAGCGTGACCAATCGCTGGCCAGGCGAGATCATCTGGCAAGGCTTCGAAGTGGGCGCGGCATTGCGATGTGGCAAGTCGCTGCAGGTGTGCGGAGCGGACAATCCCGTGCGTCGCGCGTTTGAACTGCGTCCGTACCTAGGTGGCGCTGCGATCGACCACGGCAAACCTGCGCATGATCAAGCCGCCGTCTTGTTAGCCGTTCGCGGTGTCCAGGACGAGTATTGGACGATCAGCCCGCCTGGCCACGTCATCATCGATTCGGACGGACACAGCGAATGGAGAGCCGGTGGAAAGAAACGGCATCGCTATGTGGCAATCAAAGGGCGACCGGACAGGCTCGAAAAATTGATCGATGAATTGATGGTCCGCAACCGAGTCACTGAATGAGCGTCCACAAAAACAGCTTAGCAGTACAGTTTTGATCGTCTCCCCAAGTCAGTCGTCGCTGCGAAGCCTCAGGTAGCGAAACGCACGAGTGAGTTTCGGGGGCATCCGTAATCGAACGAAAGTCTTGACGGCTTGCTCGATTTGCCAGCGTCAACCGACCCGGGCAAGGGGAAATGCTTTCGGGTGGCCGTCTACGTCCGAGCACTTTCCCCGGACGAAACGAAACAGGATTTTCGCGACGGCCTTACGACGCCGCCGAACCAAGTTCGGCATAAGCAAATAGACTTGATGTTTTTTGGTAACACATTCGTCGGTGGCCGGCATATAAAGGTGTGAAAGAGGTTTCGCCTCTGAATCCCCATTGCCCAAAAAGATGCGGTTTACCGACGTATGACAAACGCTCATATCAAGCTGCCGGGAACGAGAAAAGCGATCGTCTACTTATTGGTCGCGACGATGTCGATCATTCTCGTCGAAACCGCGAATGCCCAGCGTGTTTCGAATCACCTACAGACGCTGTACACCTTTGACGAGGACCAGGGCGATACCGTCCGTGATCGTTCTGGCACGGGAAAGCCGCTGGATCTGAAGATCCAAGCAGCGAAAGGCGTTGAATGGAAAGACGGTGCATTGGTCATCCGTTCTTCGACTTCCATCATTTCGGCCACCCCCGCCACGAAGATCATCGACTCGGTCAAGCGGTCCGGCGAAATCACCATTGAAGCCTGGATCAAACCTGCGAACAATTCACAAGCAGGACCTGCCCGAATCGTGTCGCTTTCCTCCGATACCAGTCATCGCAACGCCACTCTTGGTCAAGACAAAGACATGGTGGATATCCGCCTGCGGTCGACCAAGACCGATCGCAACGGATTGCCCTCGACGGCCAGTCCTCGGAAGTCGCTGCAGACGAAATTGACTCATGTTGTTTTCACTCGCGATCGTAAAGGAACGGCAACGATCTATCTGGACGGACGGAAAGTTGCCAACCGACGCGTCGCGGGCGACTTGGGCAACTGGGACGCAAAGCATCTGCTGATCCTCGCCAATGAAGCCACAGGCGATCGCCCATGGATCGGTGAATTGCACATGGTGGCGATTTTCGCTTACGCGCTCTCCGAGCCGCAAGTGCAGCAGAACTTTGCAGCAGGATCAAAACCAAGTCCTCCGAAGCCACCGAGTCTGGCGTCGGTTTCAGCGAGTCTTTTTGACCAGGATGTGGCCCCCCTGTTTGCCAAACACTGCTTGGAATGTCACGACTCGGCCATCAAGAAAGGGGATTTGGATTTATCCAGAAAGAACGCAGCCTTGGCGGGTGGTGAGAGCGGCGAGGTGATCGTGCCAGGGAAATCCGCAGATAGCCTGCTGTGGCAATCAGTGTCGTCCGACGAAATGCCCAAGGATCGTGCTCCGCTGAGCAATGATGAAAAGGCCGCGCTGAAGAGGTGGCTCGATAGCGGAGCGGTCTATTCGGTCGACCGCGTCGATCCCGTGATTTACGTGCACGGCGGAGGAAGCAGCGACGTCTGGGTACAGCGGCTAACGGTCACCGAATACATCACCACGATTCGTCGCGCCGTGGGTGTCGATATCGCCAAGGAATCGCAGGCGATTCTGCCGCCGGACCTGCGAGCGGACGGATTTCGTAACACGGCCTACAACTTGAGCGTCGATCTGAAGCACGTCGAAGCCTATGTAAGTTTAGCCGAAATCACGGTCCAACGCATGGATGTGATGAAGTTCGCGGCAAGGTTCTCCAAGAGCACCAAATTGTCGACCGATGACACGATGCGCGACCATATCGCAGCGATGGGGAAATGGTTATTCCGCGGACCGCTCAGTGAGCGTGAGATCAACGCGTACAGCGGTATCGCGACGACGGTCGCCAGTGCCGGAGGTGATTTCGAACAAGCCATGGCATACATCATCGAAGCGATGCTACAGTCGCCTCGATTCATCTATCGAGTCGAACGTCAGCATGACGCCGGCGGCTCACGCGAAGTCGATTCCTACGAACTGGCATCACGGCTGAGCTACATCCTGTGGGGAGCACCGCCGGATGAAGCTTTGCTGCAGGCCGCTGATCGCGGAGAGCTCCAGGACGCTACGAAATTGAATGCTCAAGTAAAACGAATGCTGAATGATCCGCTGGCCAAAGACCGATCCGCTGAATTTGTGTCCGAATGGCTCAATCTGCCACGGCTTCGGAACATGCGTCCTGATCCAAAGCGGTTTCCAAACTGGAACGCAAAGCTCGCCGATGACATGCGAGACGAGACCTTGGCTTATTTCCATGACGTGGTGTGGAAAGAGGACCGTCCCCTGTCCGACTTGCTAGGCGCCCAGTTCACCTACGCCACTCCCGAGCTGGCCACACACTATGGATTAAAACCGATTGGCAACGGTTTGCAGCGTTACGATGTCTCGTCGATTCCTGGGCGTGGCGGTTTATTAACTCAGGGAAGCGTCCTGACTATCGGGGGTGACGGTGCGTCAATGGTCTCGCGTGGCTTGTTTGTGCTCGACGATCTGCTGCGGGGCACGATCAACGCGCCGCCGCCTTGCGTCAATACCACTCCACCACCTACCAAAGCCGGATTGACTCAGCGTGGTATCGCCGAGCAACGCATCGCGGACGT
>NZ_JBFHFD010000845.1:0-3152 GCF_041583735.1 Novipirellula sp. | reverse complement strand
TGAGCCCAGCGGAAATTGGTACCCAAAATATCCCTCACAACCCGTTGGGTTTCATCCGGTTCAAACGGGTCGTGCTCAAGTTCATGTTCAAGTAACTCCAGCTTTTTTCGGATCAAATAACCCTGCATCCGTTGGTAGGGTCGAACTTGGCCGGTGCGAATGAACGTGCCCACCTCCATTCGGCGACTCCAATCTTCCCAGACCGGCAACCAAAACAGCGCGTGATCGACCTGTCCGCTGTTCGCGGCTGACAAACACTCCGCTCGAGCCATGCTGATTTCGTCGAGGCATTCGTCGGGCGAAGGGTAATAGGCATAACACGCAACGACACTCAGCGCCACCAGCCCGGCCAACATCGTCGCTCCGATCACGCCTGGCGGAACCACGATGTCCAAGCCACGACGCGGCTTTGCATCTTCGGTCTGCAGCGACGAAGCAAACGAACCCGCCTTGGCACTTGCGACCAACGACGCTTCGTCGATTTTCAACACGCGAAATACCAGTCCAAGCAGAGCGACGATTGCCAGTGCGATTAACGAAGCGATCATGCTGACGTCGGCCTCCTTGGTGACCAGATCGCCGATCGATTCGAGGCTGATCGAGTGATTGGTCGACAGTGGGTTGGCGTAAATGTCAAATGCGTGGGTGTGACCGGCTGGCTGGACGCCTGGTGGAACAAGCGGTTTGTTGATCGCATACGACAGCCCAACCACGATCATCAACAACGATGCCATCCATATCGACGCGGCCTTCGGTCCGTAGTGACGTGCGAACCACAACGGAGTGGCAAAGTTCATCCCCGCGCCGAGAATCAACAACGTGAACGATGCCCCCGGCGAATTGGCATGTTGAAACATCATCCCCATTTGGCTCATTGCCAACATCGGTGTGGCATACACCGGAACCGCAACAAACAGCATCTTCAGCGGTGCCCACCAATCGTCGCGTTCGACGGAGTGTTGCATCGCGCCGTAAGGCAACACGGCGGCCAGGACGGCCAGTCCCGACAAGGCGACGAACGTGATCAACAGGGTCACCCCGGTGGCTTCGCGTGCGAAGTGGACGATGGTTGCGAAGATGCGGCGGAGTCCGATTAAATGGTCCGGTGTGAAATAGGCTTCCGGCCGGTTATCTGCATCACAATCGGCATCGCAGGCTGGAAGCCGACGCCACTTTGAAAACGCATCCCAAAACAGACCGAGCGCCGTCACCACCACCAACGAGCCTAATGCAAACAAGATGATCACCAACGGACGACTGAGCGTCAGCCCGTACAGCAGCGACAATGGATTGAATAACGGAGCCGACAACGCGAACGCCGACATCGCCCCTGGTTTCACCTTCGCGCGACGCATTTCAAACAAGATTGGCAACACGCCGATCGAACAAACCGGCAACAACATGCCGACCAACCACGATTGCGGCAGCGATCGCCATCTGTCGCCACCAAACAATCGACGTGTTCCCATGGCACCGAGGTAATAACGCAAAACCGATGCGATCAGCAGTCCGACCAGCAACGTCGGTGCCGCTTGCGTGAATCCTTGCAGGACGCGAATCAGTCCGCCGACCAGCATCATCGAAACGGATTGATTCATGATTGGTCCTTTGCAAGGCTATTCAGTTGCGGAGGAATTTTGTTGACAGCTTCATCCACCAGATCACAAAGCGATTCGATTTGCTTGCGATTCTCGTTCGTCAGATCGCCTTTGGCGGCACGCAGGTTTGCCGTCAGCGATTCGCTGGTGTTGTAAAGCGGCAACCAGTCGGCTTCGGCAAGGTTCGTGTCGGCGGCAACTTCCGCCGTCCAACTGACCAGCTCTTCGATTTCGTGCCGCGTTGACTCGCTCGCGTTTTCGATCGCGAGTCGTTCCCGCAACTTCACCGCCACGTCGGCAAGATCCGCGGGCCAATGCGCGGCGACGACGTGATCGTGTTCAAAGTGCGACGTTTTGACGGCGGTGTCGGGAGTGCAGCCAACCAGAAGCACCAATGCGAGCGCCGTAGGAGCCCAGGTACTGGCTGCCATTCCCCCCATGCTCGATCGACTAAAAACTCGGTTCCAACATTTCATCATCGGTACTCCGGCGCGGGAACGGCATCCAATAATCGGTTGATCACTCCGTCGACATCGTCGGTTGTTGTCAGCAAACGCACTGACAAGACCGGCCGCGCGACGTGCAGTACATCACTCGGCGTGACGAAACCACGGCCTTGCAGGAGCGCCCACGCCTGAGCGATCCGTTGCCACAACAACATGCCTCGGGGGCTAACCCCCAACTCAATCGCTGCGTCCTCACGAGTCGCCTCCACTAGATCCACCAAGTACTCACGCACTCGCGGGTGCACCGTGATTGTTCGCACTTGTTCCTGGATTCGTGCGAGTTCGTCCAACGACAAAACGGCGGGCGAATCCTGGCGGGACAAATCCGCCCGCGATGCCGCTTCCAAAATGTCGATCTGCGACGCACGATCGGGGTAGCCGATTTTCAGTTTGATCGTGAACCGATCCAATTGAGCTTCCGGAAGCGGGTACGCACCGTGCGAGTCGATCGGGTTCTGTGTTGCGATCACAAAAAAGGTTTTTGCCAACGAATACGGCACCGCGTCGATCGTCACCTGGCGTTCGGCCATCGCTTCGAGCAACGCGCTCTGGGTTCGCGGCGTCGTCCGGTTCAACTCGTCAGCCAGCAAGACGTCCGAAAAAACCGGCCCCGCGTGAAATTCAAATTCGCGAGTCTTTTGGTTGAACAAATTGAACCCGGTCACGTCCGACGGCAACAAATCCGGCGTGCATTGGACTCGGGCCAACTTTCCACCGACGCAGGCAGCGATCGCTTTGGCCAGCGTCGTCTTGCCCGTCCCCGGCAAATCGTCCATCAACAAATGCCCTTGAGCCAATAGGCACGCGATGACCAGTTCGACCGCTTCGGTCTTGCCTAGCAGGACACGGTTGAGCTGACTTCGCAAACTATCGAGCGTTTCACCAACGCTTTCAACGTCGACCAATTCGTCAACCGGTTTTTTGAGCAATTTCATGCAGTCACCTCGGTGGTTAGTTGCCGGAGGGCTTGTATATTCAGCTTCATCATCAGCTCTTTGGAAACGGTGTGTTCGTGGAATCGGTTTTCGCCGCCAGCGAACGTTGCTTG